>JBIOVW010000340.1:0-11547 GCA_044867945.1 Nakamurella sp.
TGGACCAGGTGCGGCCGCCCGGGACGCACAACGTGACCAACGCGCTGGCCGCCGCCGGGCTCGCCCTGGCGGTGGGGGTGCCGCCGGACGCGGTGGCCGCCGGGCTGGCCGCGTTCCAACCCGGTGGCCACCGCAACGTGCTCGTCGCACAGCGGGCCGGCGTGCGCTACGTCGACGACTCCAAGGCCACCAACCCGCACGCGGCCCGTGCCTCGCTGCTGGCCTACCCGCGGGTGGTGTGGATCGCCGGCGGCCAGCTCAAGGGCGCCGCGGTGGACGATCTCGTGCTCGCCGTCCGCGACCGGCTGGCCGGTGTGGTGCTGCTCGGGGTGGACGCCCCGTTGATCCACGCCGCCCTTTCCCGACACGCCCCCGATGTGCCGGTTCTGTCGGTGCCGGGGACGGACGATGGCGTGATGCGCTCAGTTGTCAGCGCGGCCGCCCGCGTGGCCGCTCCCGGTGACGTCGTGCTGCTCGCCCCGGCCGCCGCATCGCTGGACATGTTCAGCTCCTATGCGGCGCGTGGCAACGCTTTCGCGGCCGCGGCCCGCGAGCTGACCGGGAACGGGACCGAGCGCCGGTGACCGTCACGTCCTCGACAAAGGCAGGGGCCGGGTCCCGCCGGTCGACCGGGAAGCCACTGTCCGGCCCGTCCGGCCTGTCCGGCCCGTCCGGCCTGTCCGGCCTGTCCGGGCGGTTGCGCGCGACCGCCGGCACCGTGCGCCGGACGACGGTCGACTGGCTCGACCGCCCGATGACCTCGCTGCACCTGATCCTGGCGATCTTCGCGCTGCTGCTGGGCATCGGCCTGCTGATGGTGCTCTCATCGTCCGCGGTGACATCGTTCCGTGTCGGTGGATCGTCGTTCTCGACGTTCACCAACCAGGCCACCTACGCCGCGATCGGACTGATCGGCTTCTTCGGTGCCCAGTACGTGCCGATCAGGCTGCTCAGGTCGATCTCACTGCTCGGGGTCATCGTGTCGCTGGCCCTGCTGGCGGCGGTACTGGTCCCCGGCATCGGCGTGCTGGTGAACGGGGCCCGCAGCTGGATCCGGGTCGGCGGGTTCCAGTTCCAGCCCAGCGAGGTGGCCAAGCTGGCGCTGCTGCTGTGGATGGCGCAGGTGCTGGCCGCCCGGCGGTCCACCCTCGGGTCGCCCAAGGCCCTGCTGATCCCGGTCCTGCCGGTGTTCGCGCTGATGGCGACGCTGATCATGCTGCAGCCCGATCTGGGCACCACGGTCTCATTGACGATCGTGTTCATGGCCGTGCTGTTCTTCGCCGGTGCGCCGTGGTGGATGTTCGCCTCGCTGGCGGCGGTGGGCGCGGCCGGCATCTTCTACCTCGCCGTGTCGGCCAACTACCGGCTGGCCCGGCTGCTGTCCTTCATCAACCCGGAGGACCACCCTGAAACCTCCTACCAGTTGCTGCAGAGCCTCTACGGGATGGGCAACGGCGGCTGGTTCGGCGTGGGGCTCGGCCAGTCCCGCGCGAAGTGGAGCTACCTGCCCAACGCCGATTCCGACTTCATCTTCGCGATCATCGGCGAGGAGCTGGGATTCGTCGGGACCTCGCTGGTGGTGCTGCTGTTCGCCTTGCTGGCCTACACCGGGCTGCGCATCGCCCGCCGCAACTCCGACCCGTTCGTCAAGATCGTCGCGTCGGCCGGGACGGTGTGGCTGGTCGGCCAGGCGTGCATCAACATCGGATATGTGGTCGGACTGCTGCCCGTGACCGGCATCACGCTGCCGATGATCTCGGCCGGCGGCACCTCCCTGCTGATCACCATGGTCGTGTTCGGCCTGCTGGCCAACTTCGCCCGGCGGGAACGGGAGGCGGAGATCGCCCTCGCCGCGGCCGGCGGCAGTCGCATCGCCCGGTTCCTGGGGCTGCGGCCGGCCGGCCCGGACGGCCGCAGGCCGCTGCGGCGGCGGCGGGCGGCCCGACCGGCCCGTCCCGCGCCGGCGACCCGGCGATCGGATGCGCCGGTGCCCGACGCTCGGCGGGCCCCCCGCCCGACCCGCCGCGCACCGAAGGCGACCGGGGAGCAGCCGGGCCGGCGGCCGGCGCGTCCACGCGGCGGTGCGGCGCCCGCGGTCTCCGATCACCGGGGTCGCCCGCCCCGACGAGGCGGGTCGTGAGCGTCAGCGTCCTGCTGGCCGGCGGTGGCACCGCGGGTCACATCGAACCGGCGCTCGCCGTCGCCGACGCCCTGGTCGCCGCCGACCCCGCCGTCACGATCACCGCGCTGGGCACCGAACGCGGCCTGGAGACCACTCTGGTCCCCGACCGCGGGTACGAGCTGCGGCTCATCCCGGCGGTGCCGCTGCCCCGCAAACCGTCCGCCGACCTGCTGACCCTGCCCAACCGGATGCGTCGGGCCGTCCGGGAGACCCGTGCCGTGATGGCGGAACGGGCCGTGGACGTGGTGGTGGGCTTCGGCGGGTACGTGGCGCTGCCCGCCTACCTGGCCGCCCGCAGGCGGGTCCCGGTCGTCATCCATGAGGCGAACGCCCGGGCCGGCCTGGCCAACAAGATCGGTGCCCGGTGGGCGGTGTCCGTGGCCGCCGCGGTCGACGGGTCCGGCCTGAAGGGCGCCGTGGTTGTGGGGAACCCGGTGCGGCGCAGCCTGTCCGAACTGGACCGGGCGGCGCTGCGGGCATCGGCCCGGGAGTTCTTCGGGCTCGACCCGCAGGCGCCGACCCTGCTGGTGTTCGGTGGGTCGCAGGGTGCGCAGCGGATCAACGCCGCGGTCAGCGAGGCGGCTCCTGACCTGGTCCGCGCGGGGGTGGGCGTGCTGCACGCCCACGGCCGGCGCAACACCGTCACGTTGCCGGAGCTGCCGGCCGGCCCCGCCTACGTGACCGTGCCCTATCTGGACCGGATGGATCTGGCCTATTCGGCGGCCGACCTGGTGCTGGCCCGGTCGGGGGCGATCACCGTCGCGGAACTCGCCGCCGTGGGCCTGCCCGCGGTGTACGTGCCGCTGCCGCACGGCAACGGTGAACAGCGGTTGAACGCATCCGGGCAGGTCGCGGCGGGGTCCGCGATCATCATCGAGGACGGCGAGCTGGATCGCCGGGTGGTCGTGGACACGGTGCTGCCACTGGCGATCGACGGCAGCGCGAGGGCCGAGATGACGGCCGCCGCGGCCGGCCTGGCCGGCAAGCGGGCCGACGAGCGGGTCGCCCGGATGGTGCTCGATGCGGTCCAGCAGACGGGTCGCCGGCGGTGACGGTGTTCTCCGCCGTGCCGGTGACCGAGCAGGGCGCGTCCCTGGAGCGGACGCACCTGGTGGGTGTGGGCGGCGCCGGGATGAGCGGCATCGCCCGCATCCTGGCCGATCGCGGTTTCGCCGTTTCCGGGTCCGATGCCCGCGACTCCGCGGTGCTGGCCGGCCTGGCCGACCGGGGAGTGCGGACGGCCGTGGGGCACTCCGCCTCGAACCTGTCGTTGCTGGTGGGCGGGCCAACCGCGGTCGTGGTGTCCACCGCCGTCCGGCCGGACAATCCCGAGGTGGTGGCCGCCAGGGCCGGCGGCATCCCGGTGGTGCGCCGGGCGGACGCGCTTGCCGCGCTGATGTCCGGGCTGCGGTCGGTGTGCGTGGCCGGCACCCACGGCAAGACGTCGACGACCTCGATGCTCACGGTGGCGCTGCAGCACGCCGGCCTGGACCCGTCGTTCGCGATCGGCGGCGAGCTGACCGGTTCGGGACTGGGCGCCCATCACGGCGACGACGACGTCTTCGTGGCCGAGGCCGACGAGTCCGACGGCTCGTTCCTGTCGTTCAGCCCGCACGGCGCGGTCGTCACCAATATCGAGCCCGACCACCTCGACCACCACGGCACGGCCGAGGCCTACACCGCGGTGTTCGACCAGTTCGTGGACCGGATCGAACCCGGCGGGTTCCTGGTGGTCTGCGCCGACGACGCCGGGGCCGCCGCGCTGGCCGAACGCACCCGGTTGCGCCGCCTGGTTACCTACGGGCGTGTCGAATCGGCCACGGTCCGACTGGGGTTCGACCCGTCGGAACCCGGCCCGGCGGTCGTGCTGGCCGACGGTACCCGGGTGCCGCTGCGCCTGACCGTGCCGGGCGATCACATGCTGCTCAACGCCGTCGCCGCGCTCGCGGCGGGCGTCGAGTTGGGCGTCGATCCCGGCCCGCTGGCTGCCGGGCTCGCCGAGTACACCGGGGTCCGCCGCCGGTTCGAGCGCAGGGGATCGGCTGCGGGCGTCACCGTCTTCGACGACTACGCGCACCATCCCACCGAGGTCGCCGCCCAACTCGCCGCCGCCCGCGGCGTGGTGGCCGACCAGGGTCGGCTGGTGGTGGATTTCCAGCCGCACCTGTACTCGCGGACCGAGACGTTCGCCGCCGAGTTCGGGGGCGCGTTGGCGTCCGCGGACGTGGTGGTGGTGCTGGACGTGTACGGCGCGCGGGAGGATCCCCGGCCCGGGGTCAGCGGTGAGCTGGTCGCCGCCGCCGTGCCCGCCGGGCCGGTGGTCCGGTACCACCCGCAGCGGTCCTCGGCGGCCGGATTCGTCGCGGGGCTGGTCAGGGCCGGCGATCTGGTGATCACCATGGGCGCCGGTGACGTCACCGTGATCGGGCCGGAACTGCTTGCGTTGTTGGAAGATCCGGACCGGCAGCCGACGGAAGGGCGTGATCGCCGATGAGCACGGCGACCGGTCGTGAGGCGACCGCCGACGTCGAGCAGGATGGGCGCAGCGGCGACGTCCGCCGGCGTCGACGGTTCCCGTTCGGCCGTTCCGGTCGGCGCGCGCACAAGCGGGCGAGACGTGACCGGCGCCGGAACGCGAAGGCCGGGAAGGGCAAGGCCGCCGCGCCGGAGATTCGCCCGGCGCGGCGTCGGCGCTGGCCGTGGATCGTCGCGCTCGTCACGGTGCTGGCGTTGCTCGGTGGCTGCGTCTACGCCGTGTTCTTCAGCTCGTTGCTGGCGGTCAAGGCGGTGTCGATCAGCGGCGTCGACGACGCCCTGACGGCCCAGGTGCGGTCGGTCGTCTCGGTGCCGTCCGGCACACCGCTGGCCCGGGTGGACCTTGGCGCCGTCGCGGCCACCGTGCAGAACGTGCCCGAGGTCGCCGACGTGGAGGTCGCCCGGGAATGGCCGGACACCCTGGCGATCACCGTCACGCCGCGGGTGCCGATCGCGGTGACCTCGGCGAACGGTCAGCTGTGGCTGCTGGACTCCGACGGCGATCCCTACCTGACCGTCGCCTCGCCGCCACCCGGGATGGTCACCGTGCAGCTCGCTGCGCCCGGCCGCAACGACCCGGCGACCAGGGCGGCGTTGTCAGTGGTGCACGCCCTGACCCCGGACTTCACCTCGCAGGTGGCGGTGTTGTCGGCGCGCACCGAGTTCGACGTCGAGCTGACACTGATCGACCGCCGGAAGGTCATCTGGGGTGAGCCCGTCGACAATTCGAAGAAGATGCAGATGCTGCCCGCGCTCTTGGCGGCCCGGGACGGCACCGAATACGACATCACCGATCCGACGCTGGCGACCGTCCGGTGAGCTCGGGCAGTCAGGCCGCCAGGAACAGGGCGAGCACCGCCGTATCGGCGTCGTCATAGGGATTGATGCCGGCCCGGCTGACCATGCTGGTGATGTTGCCGCGATGGTCTGCCTCCACCCAGGCGGCCCGGTGGTCCAGGCCGAGGTGTGGGATGCCGGGCAGGAGCACGCACCCCGAGGCGACCTCATCCTGCTCGGGCAGGGACGGTCGGATCTCGTTCGGCGGATGCAGGACGATCAACCCCGGCGGCTGATGATCGGCGAACTGTCCGGGCAGCACGGCATTCTCGCCGACGACGGGCCCCTCCGCAAGCACCAGCCCGACGGTGCCCGGCGCGGGTTCGTCGGGGAGTTCCTCACGGACCCGGAACACCGTGCTGGTGTGCAGCATGCCCGGCACGCTCGCCACCCGGACCGCCAGCAGGAGGAAGCGGGCCCACTCGACCGTATTGGCCGGCCAACGCCCGGACACCAGGAAGCCGCTGAGCAGCCCCTGCGCGTGGAAGGGCGACACCTCCACCGAAACGTCCTCGCGCTCCTGCATGCCGACCTCCTATCCGCCTCCGGATGGCCCATCGTGAATGACAAGCGTGCTAGCACACAAGACCCTGTGAGTGCTAACGACTTTCGAGGTGACGCGCAGGTCACGGGGTAGTGACAAAAAGAGCGGCGCTGTGCTCGCGTTGATACCCGCGGTGTTGCCCTCGGGGGAACTCGACCCGTTCGAGGGTACGGCGGATCACACTGTGCCTACCGATGCGTCGTTGTGGGCGGATAGTCCCGCCGTCCGGCGGCGGACGTTGGCCGAAGCTGGTGGCCTCGGCCAGGCCGACGAATGTTCGGGAGTGCACCGACGGAGCCACCGGACGGGCGCCTCGGACGCATGGACCACACTGACCCGGTGACCTACCCCGTGGACTTCACCCTGCCGGTCGACTCCGGCGGACCCGGCGCCGGTTCGCCCCTCGGCGGCTTCGGCGGCAACCCGCAGACCGACCGGGACGCGCACCGAACCGTGGTCGCCGACCTGGGCCGGGCGCCGGTGCTGCTGGTGCACGGCAACGGTGGAGCGGCCGACGTGCGGCCCTGGGATCTGCTGGACCAGAAACGGTTCCTGCTGGCCGCCGGGTACGCCGACGAGATCATCTGGGCGCCCAGCTATCTCGGGCCCGGGACGGTCGATCTGCAGACCCCGCACACCAACAACGTCGACGATGTCCGAAGCTACCTGGAGGCGGTCTGCGGCTACCTCGGCGTCGACGTCGTCGACGTCATCGCCCATTCGCTGGGCTGCTCGATGGTGTACTCGTCGGCTCGCGGGCTCAAGCGGCAGAACGCGCCGATCGTCTGGGACCAGCCCAAGAGGTGGCACCGGATCGGCACGTTCGTCGCGCTGGCCGGTGCGTTCCACGGGCTGGGTACCGGGTCGATCGGCGAATGGCGCAGCGGCGGCGAGTTTATGACCGAGTTGCTCGCCGAGACCGAGGGCGGCGGCGGCGAGACGCCTTTCGGCGCGGGGGACCCACCGACCGAAGGGACCCAGCCGCACACCATCACCTACTTCTGCGGCACCGCCGCAGGCGACTTCGTGGACGCGCAGAACCCCGGCACCGGGCGTCTCGACGGCGCGGTCAACCGTTCCTACAACCTCGGCTCCGGCACCCAGGGACATCAGGCGATCAAGGAGAACCAGGCCGTCTTCGACGAGTTCCTCCCGCTGTTGAACTCGACCCCGCCGACCCCGCCGGTGGTGCTCGTCCTGCAGCCCGCGTCCGGGGCGCAGCAACCCGGCGTCGCGGTCACGGTGCAGGTGAACCCGGACCGGGACGTCTCCGTGATCGCAGAGCGGGTCGTCACCGAGTTCGCCAACGGCTACCTGATTCGGACGGTGCGGGACACCGTCACCGGGACCGTCCGGCATGGTGGGAGCGTGACGCTGGCGGACCCAGGCGTGTGGGAGGTCACCGCGAACGCGGTCGGCGCCGTCCCGCAACGCGCCACCTACTGGGTGGGGGTGCTCCCCGTCGAGGTCACCGTCGTCACCGACAACGACCAGCCGTTCGAGAACACCCTGCTGGTCACCGCCATCGCGTCCAGCCAGGTCGCGACCATCTACCACTCACTGGACGCCGAGCACTGGACACCCGGGGCGTCGGTGACCATCAACCAGGACGCCGTCGTGTCGTTCGTCGCGATCGACCCGAACGGCGTGGCCTCCACCGTGGCGTCCCGCTCGTTCACCAAACGGATCCCGTGGGACGATCAGGTCACCGGCAGCGTGATCGACCACTTCGTCGCCGGGCGGATCGACGTCGACGAGTTCATTGCGTACTCCAGCCAGTTCGGGTTCTTCGCGTCGTTCACCCTGTATTTGGTCGGCGGCGACTGGGTGCTCGATCCGACCCGGCCGGCCGCCCCCGTCTCCGGGGCACCGGCCACGCCGACCGGTGATCGCCGCCCGACCCTCGTCAGCATCCCGACCGAGCCGCCCGGCAGCGAGGTCCGCTACACCCTTGACGGCACCCCGCCGACGGACGCCTCGCCCGCGCTGACCGGTGATGCGGTCGACCTGCCGCCCGGCGACGCGCCGGTGGTGGTGGCCTACCGGATCACCGACCGGGACGGCCGGGTTCGGTATGCGGCTTCGCCCATCCCGGGTCGGTAGGATCCGTGTGTGTCATCGTCACATCACCGCGGCGCGGCGATGTGTTTCCGACCCATAGCTGACCCGTGCGACCCCGGCCTACGCTGACCGGCATGACGAAGCCGTCCACGAACGAGTCGGGCCGACCCCTGGCCGGCCGCACCGCAATGATCACCGGGGCGGCCAGCGGCATCGGCCGTGCCATCACCGAGCGCTTCACCGACGACGGTGCCCGGGTCATCGCGGTCGACCGCGACGCCGACCGGCTCGGCAAGGTCTGCGCGGACACCGGCGCCACCCCGCTGGTGATCGACCTGTCGGACATCGCCGGCCTGCCCGACGCGATCGCCGATCTCGCACCCGACGTGGACGTCCTGGTCAACGACGCCGGCATCCAGCACGTCGAGCGGCTCGAGGACTTCCCGATCGAGACGTTCGAGAAGATCCTGAAGATCATGCTGACCGCCCCGTTCGTGCTGACCAGGGCGGTGCTGCCGGGCATGTACCAGCGTGGCTGGGGGCGGATCATCCACGTGTCCTCCGCGCACGGCCGGCGGGCCAGCCCGTTCAAGGCCGCGTACGTGACGGCCAAGCACGGCCTGGAAGGGCTCAGCAAGGTGATCGCTCTGGAGGGCGCCGGCAAGGGCGTCACCAGCAACTGCATCAATCCCGGTTACGTCCGCACGCCGCTGGTCGAGAAGCAGATCGCCGATCAGGCCGCGGTGCACGGGCTGCCCGAGGACGAGGTGCTGGCCAAGATCATCCTGACGTCATCGCCGGTCAAGCGGCTCATCGAGCCGGCCGAGGTGGCCGCGGCCGCGGCGTTCCTGTGCTCACCCGCGTGCAACTCGATGACCGGCTCGGACCTGGTGCTCGACGGCGGCTGGGGGGCCCGCTGACCGCGCCACGCACCATCGGCCCGGCCGCCGAGGCGCCGGGCGTCGAGGCGACCGGGTTGGGACTGGGACGGCACCTGGGCGTGGCCGAAGGGGTCGCGCACCTGCTGGACCTGCTGGCCCGGGACGCGTCAGCGGTCGAGTTCGAACGGCCGGTCGTCGACGCCCGTTCGGTCGGGCTGCCCGCCGCCGACATCGACGCGCTGGAGCGGGCCAAGCAGGTCGCGCTGGGCGTACGCGACCAGTTGCAGGCGCACCGGCGGCGGGAGGCGGAGCTGGCCGCGCTGTTCCAGACCGCGTCCGACCTGGCCGCGCTGACCAGCGTCGACGACGTTCTCGCGGCGATCGTGCGGCGGGCCCGGGCCCTGCTCGGCCGGGACATCGCGTACCTGTGCCTGAACGACGACGAGCGCGGCGACACCTACATGCGGGTCACCGACGGGTCGGTGTCCGCCGAGTTCCAGGCCGTGCGGCTGCCCTTGGGTGGTGGTCTCGGCGGCCTGGTGGCCCAGCAGGGGGTGCCGATCGCCTCGGCGGACTACTTCAACGACCACCGGTTCCGGCACCTCGGCAACATCGATTCGGCGGTGCACTCGGAGGGACTGGTGTCCATTCTCGGGGTTCCGCTCAAGCGGGGCGCCCAGGTGATCGGCGTGCTGTTCGCGGCCGACCGGCGGCGTCGCGCCTTCTCCCGGGACGAGGTCGCGTTGCTGTCCTCGCTGGCGGCGCACGCCGCCGTGGCCCTGGACAACGCCCGGCTGCTGGCCGAGACCCGTTCCGCGCTGATCAGTCTCGAGCAGGCCAACGATTCGCTGCGGGAACAGAGCAAGGACGTGGAGCTGGCCGTGGTGGCCCACGACCGGCTGGCCGAACTGGTGCTCCGCGGCGGCGGGGTCGCCGAGGTGGCCGCCGAACTGGCCGAGGTGCTCGGCGGCTCGGTCGAGTTGCAGGGACCGTCGGAGATGTCGACCCCGCTCGAGCCCGGCCAGTCGGCCGTTCCGGTGGCCACCGGCTCCGAACTCCTGGGTCGGCTGGTGCTGACCAGGGAGGGTCAGGCGCGGCCGGCCGACATGCGGGTGCTCGAGCGTGGCGCGGTGGTGACCGCGCTGCTGCTCCTGTTCAACCGGCACCTGGCGGAGATGGCCAACCGCGGGCGACGCGACCTGCTGGAGGACCTGCTCAACGGTTCGGTCACCGAATCCGGCGAGATCGGTGCGCGGGCCGCCCATCTGGACGCCGACCTGACGGGTGACCTGGTCGTCGTGGTCTGCGCGGTGCCGCGTCACCGGGTCGATTCGGAACAGGCCGCCGCGTTCTACGCCGGCCGGCTGCGCGGGCTCTCGGCCCGGCTGGACGGACACCTGGTGCTGCTGGTGCCAGGGACCGATCCGGGAGCGGCGGCCCGGGAGGCGGCGGCCGGCCTGAGCCGGGTGCTCGGGGGACCGGTCACCGCCGCGGGCGAACAGGTCGTCAACGGCCCGTCGAGGGGTGACTCGCTGCGCCGCGCGCACCGGTCCGCGCGGCAGGGTCTGGCCGCCATGCTGGCGCTCGGCCGGGAGGGCCAGGGAGCGACCACCGCGGACCTGGGATTCATCGGTGTGCTGCTGTCCGCCGGTGACTCAGGACGGCAGTTCGTCACGGATACCCTCGGGCCGGTGCTGGACTACGACGCCGCCCGGGGCTCCGACCTGGCTGCGACCCTGGACGCCTGGTTCGGCGAGGGCGGCCATCTGGGCCGGACCGCTTCCACACTGCACGTGCACCCGAACACGGTGGGGCAGCGGCTGTCCCGCGTGGCCACCCTGCTGGGGGAGGACTGGTCCTCCCCGGACCGGGCCCTGCAGATCCAGCTGGCCCTGCAGCTGCGCAAGCTCCTGCCCGCATGACCGCATGATCAACTGCTGCTGGGGGCGCGGGACGGTGTCAGCGCGGCAGCGCGGTCGCACCTGCGGGCCGAACCTCCCACTCGTCGTCGGACAGACCGATCGTGCGCACCCCGATCCAGCCGAACACCACGGTGAGCACGCCGATCGCGGTGGCCGACACCACGGTGGGGAGATCCCCGGGAAGAATGTTGTGCGCGAGTACCACCGCGCTGATCGAGACCGGTGCCCACAGGCCCACGATCCCGGCCCGCCAGGCGGCCCAGGCCAACAGCGTGAGCCCGACGCCGAAGGAGACCAGCAGGACGAGGCCGACGGCGTTGACCGCGACATCGGCGTTGAACCGATCCTCGAAGGCGACCATGGCCGCCGGGTCGCCGCCCGCCAACGAGCGCAGCAGCAGGTTCATCATGCCGAGCACGGCGTGTCCGAGACCGCCGAGCGCGGCGAACACCGCCCCGACGTCGGCCAGCAGCGCGCCGCGATCACGGGCCTGATGCAGGATGCCGCCGATGGCGGGGAAGGTGAGCAGCGCCGAACCCAGCAGCAGCAGGCCGGAGACCAGCATCGCGTCCGGGTATGCGACGG
>JBIOVW010000341.1:0-3612 GCA_044867945.1 Nakamurella sp.
CCAGGCAGGATCACGCACTCCGAAGCCGTGATTCGAGGTTCTGTAGGAGGGTGTTGCGATCGATCGCAGGCGCGAAAAGGGTGCGCGCCACCGTCCCTTGCTCGGCGTCCAGGGCAGCCAGGAGGACGTCGCCGCTGAGCAGTGGTCGCCCGGCGGCCTTGGCGAGGGCGGCGGACCTTTGGAACAGATCCTGCATGGAGCCCTGCGACCGGTAGACGCCGGCCGGGGCAACCGGCGGCGGTATCAGCCGGTCGATCGCGGCGTCGTCGACCGCGACACCGACGCCGCGCAAGGCAGCGGTGTGCTGCGCCCGGATCGCATCGTGCAACTGCTGCCTATCGATGCCGGCCTCGGCCAGGGCGGCCGGCGCGATCCCGTCGGGCAGATCCAGGGCCGCCAGCAGCAGATGCTCGGCACCCGGCTGGTCGACACCGTCGGCCCGCGCGATGCGCTCGGCGCTCGGGAAAAGCATGTTCATGGTGGCGATGTCGGCGCGGGCCCGCCGCAGTCCGGTGAACATCGGTCGGGACTCTCCTTCAGTCAGTGGCGTCGGTCCGCCGGATCCGGCGGCCGAATTTCTTGTGAACGGCCTGCTTGGTCACCCCGAGTGCTGCGGCGATCTGCGACCAGGTCCATCCCTGATCGACGGCCGCCTGCACGCCGGCGAGTTCGAGCCGGTCGGCCAGCCGGCGCAGCGACACCACCGCGGCGAGAGCTTCGGTCGGGTTGGACGGATCGGCTATGTGCTCCTGCACCCCGTCAACCGTAGTTGACGTTCGTCGAGCCGTCAACTAAGGTTGACACGGTTGCCGGCCTTGATACCGTTGGTCCGTTATCGGACGGCGCGGTCGATTTCGCGGGGTGCGTCACGTGGCGGCGACCCTGCTGGTAGTTGTTGCTGCCTCGGTCGGCTGCACCTCCCAGCCCGAGCCGCAGATCTCGACGTTCGGGCCGCGGCTGGGTTCGGCCGACGCCCTCGCCTCACCGGGTGCTCTGTCGTTCCGGTTCGCGGGTCTGATCGGGGTCGACGGACTGGATCGAGAAGTGCCGGACGCCGTCCTCGATCCCGCCGGAGATGGAACGGCGAGCTGTTCGCCCGGTGCGGCGATCGCCGTCATCATGCCGCTGACCGGTGAGGCCAGCAGCTTGGGACTGCCGATCCGTGATGCCGGCGTCGCCGCGGTCGCCGAGTTCACCGCGGCCAATCCGGGGTGCGAACTCGAGGTCAAGCAGTTCGACACCCAGACATCCGATGCCGGCAGCCTGACCGCCGCGAAGACAGTGGTGGCGGATCCGTCGGTCATCGGCGTGGTCGGTCCGCTCTTCTCGCACGAGGTCGACCTGATCGGCGACCGGTTCAGCGAAGCCGGACTTGCCTTCGCGTCTCCGTCGGCGAACGTTCCCGGGTTGGTCGAGCAGAATTCAGGTTTCTATCGGGGCCTGCCGAACGAACGTGAGTCGGCGGAATCGGGGGCCAATTATCTGACTGAGCGACTCGGCCTTTCGCGGATCTGCGTTGTCGCGCAGGAGTTCCCAGAAACCGAACTGGCGGCGGCGACCGTCAGGGAGGTGCTCGGGGAACAGTTCGTCGCCTGTTCGCTCGAAATCGGACTCTCCCTGCGCGGGGACTACCGAGCCGAGGTCGATATCGTCGCCGAGGCCAGGGCGGAGGCCGTATACTTCGGCGGTTACGCCGCCCACGCGGTGTTGTTCGTCCGGGACCTGCACAAGGTGGCACCGGATGTCGTGTTCATGGGGTGGGAGGGCGTCCTCGACGGGGACGATTTCACCCGGACCGCTGCCGACAGCGGGCGCGGAACGCTGGCGGTCGGGTCGTTCCTACCCACGGCGGAACACCGGCAGAACCCGGCGGCCACATCGTCGGTCGACGGGTCCTCGCGTTTCGCCACCGAGGCGTACGAACTGGCGACGATCATGACCCAGGGCGTCGGGAGCGGCGCGGCGACCGACCGCGCTTCCATGCGAGCGTTCCTCGACGACTATTCGGGTGACGGCCCCATCCGGCGGTACGGGTGGGTCGCGGCGGGGGAACTCGAGCACCCGGAACTGATCCTCTACGAGGTCGGCTGACCGGTCAGCGTGCCAGGTCCCGCAGCATCACCGTCAACCTCGCCGAGCAGATCCGGCGACCCTGCTCATCGCTGATCACGATGTCGAAGGTGCAGATCGTGCGCCCGACGTGGATCGGCGTGGACACCGCCGTCACCAGTCCGTCGGTTGCCGACCGGTGGTGCGTGCAGTTCAGGTCGATGCCCAAGGGCGCCTTGCCGCCGCCGACGAGGGAGCCGTGGAACGAGCCCATGGTCTCGGCCAGCGCCGCGCTCGCCCCGCCGTGCAGCAGGCCGAACGGTTGCAGGTTGCCGGCCACCGGCATTGTCGCGACGACCCGTTCCCGGGTGAACTCGGTGATCTCGATGCCGAGCTTCTCGGCGAGTTCGCCACGCATCTCGCGCAGGATCGGCAGCACCTGCGCGGGGTCGGCGGGTTGGGGGAGCGCGGCGAGGGCACGCGTCCCGGCGGGGCCGGGGTGATCAGTCATGAACTCTCCAAGAACGGGACTGTCGGACCCTGAATCTAGACTCGCCCCCGTGGCGACGATGACGACAGGTACGACGGACCCGCAGGCCCCCGACGCCGGTACGGCGGTCGCCGACGACCGTGTCCTGCTGCTGATGGACGGCCACTCGCTGGCCTATCGGGCGTTCTTCGCGCTGCCGCCGGAGAACTTCTCCACCACCACCGGGCAGACGACCAATGCGGTCTACGGCTTCACCTCGATGCTGATCAACCTGCTCCGCGACGAGCAGCCCACTCACGTCGCGGTTGCATTCGACCTGTCCCGGCAGACCTGGCGCCGCGAGGAGTACGTCGAGTACAAGGCCAATCGGAGCGCCTCCCCCTCGGAGTTCGGCGGCCAGGTCGACCTGATCAAGGACGTCCTGACCGCGATGCGGATCCCCTACCTCACCGCGGAGAACTTCGAGGCCGACGACATCATCGCCACGCTGACCACCCGAGCGGTGGCCGAGGGCCTCAACGTGCGCATCTGCACCGGCGATCGCGATGCGCTGCAACTGGTTTCGGACCAAGTGACTCTGCTCTACCTGCAGCGCGGGGTGTCCGAGATGGCCCGGTACACACCGGAGGCGGTCGAGGCCAAGTACGGGCTCACCCCGTTGCAGTACCCCGACTTCGCCGCCCTGCGCGGCGACCCGTCGGACAACCTGCCCGGCATTCCGGGGGTGGGGGAGAAGACCGCGACCAAGTGGATCCGTGAGTTCGGCAGCCTGACCGCGCTGGTGGACCGGGTGGACGAGGTGCGCGGCAAGGCCGGCGACGCACTGCGCGAGGCGTTGCCGCACGTGCTCGTCAACCGGCGGCTGACCGAGCTGAGCCGTGAGGTGCCGATCGACGCCGATCCGGCCACCGATCTGGCCCGGCTGCCCTACGACCGGGAGGCCGTGCACCATATCTTCGACGACCTGCAGTTCCGGGTGCTCCGCGAACGCCTGCTGGAGTATTTCGAGCAGGCCGACGAGACCAGCACCGAGGGCTTCGAGGTGGCCGGTGCCCGACTCGCCCCGGGCACGG
>JBIOVW010000342.1:0-5444 GCA_044867945.1 Nakamurella sp.
CGGTCTCCATCCGGTCGAACCAGGCGTTTCGCGTCCTGATGGGGACGGCGTTCATCTGGGCAATGAAGTCCGCTCCGTACGGATCGGATGGTGCAGTGCCCACCCGTCCCGGATTGCGGATGATCTGCGGCACCAGGTGGAAGTACTGCACCTTGGCGAAGTAGTCGGACAGGGAGCGGAACTGCTGGTTGGCCGCGATCTGTTCCAGGTGGGTCTGGGTGAGCCGCTCCCGATCGACCTCGTCCTCGGCGTCCGGCCGGTCGAGAATCACGACCCCGTTCTTCTCGACCCGTTCCTCGTCGACGATGGGCCGGTTGCGCCCACCCTTCTCCCCGCGGATGGCCAGTCGGTAGCGCCAGGTGTCCTCGCCGTCGCCGAGCCGCAGGTCGAGGATCAGCCGGCCGCCCTGGTTGTTGCGGGCGAACAGGCTGCGCACCTTGCTGATGCCCCCGCGCCGCTCGATCGCCGCGGACAGCCCGCCACCGGTGCCGGCGACGTCGCCGAGAAATCGGAACAGGTCGAGCAGGTTGGACTTACCCGATGCGTTCGGCCCGACGACGAACAGCCGATTGTCGATCGGGAAGTCGAGTCGCTTGAAGTTCCGCCAGTTGTACGCGGTCACGTGCGTGATGCGCATATGACCCCCTTCGGACGAGCTGGCGCCTCGACGTCACGATATAGCGCATCTCGGCGTCATACGGCGCATCGTGGCGCCGTCCGATCCATGCACGAGCGCCGGAGCGCACCAACCGACGGTTCGTCGGTTGCTGCGCGTAGCAGGGCCGATACGATCGGCCCGGGCGATGGCCGCCCGACGCGAGCTGGGGGTGCGCGGTGCCGACGACGATGGAACCGTCGATCGAGTCCGACCTCGCGATCGCACCGGGCTCCGTGGTGGTCGTCCGGGACGAGGAATGGCTGGTCCGGGAGACCGAGCAGACCGCCGACGAGCTGTTGGTGCACGTCCAGGGCCTGTCCGAGCTGGTCCGGGATACCCGGGCGTGTTTCTACCGGTCCCTCGACGACATCCGCCCGCTCGACCCCGCCGCCGCGCGGGTGGTCGCCGATGACAGCCCGAAATATCGCAGGTCGCGGGTCTGGCTCGAGTCCATGTTCCGCCGCACCCCGCTGCCACTGGCCGACCCGACGTTGACCGTGTCGACCCGGGCGCTGGCCGACCCGCTGGCCTATCAGCGGACGGCGGTCCGCAAGGTGCTCGACCCGACGAACATCCGGCCCCGGGTGCTGCTGGCCGACGCGGTCGGGCTCGGCAAGACCCTCGAGATCGGGATGATCCTGTCCGAACTCGTCCGGCGCGGTCGGGGCGAGCGCATCCTGATCGTCTCCCCGCGGCACGTGCTGGAACAGATGCAGCGGGAGATGTGGGCCCGGTTCGCGCTCCCGTTCGTCCGGCTGGACTCCGCGGGCATCCAACGCGTCCGGCAGAAGCTGCCGGCCACCCGAAACCCGTTCACCTACTACAAGCGGGTCATCGTCTCCATCGACACCCTCAAGTCCGACCGGTACGTCGCCGGCCTGCAGCAGCAGCGGTGGGACGCCGTCGTCATCGACGAGTCGCACAACCTGTCCAACTCGTTGACGCTCAACAACCGCCTCGCCCGCATCCTGGCCCGCAACAGCGAGGCGCTGATCCTGGCCTCGGCCACCCCGCACAACGGCCGCAAGGACTCCTTCGCCGAGCTCATCCGGCTGCTCGATCCGTCGGCCGTCCCCCCGAACGGTGACCTGGCCCGCGACGCCGTGGAACGCCTGGTCGTCCGCCGGCACCGGCATAGCCCCGAGGTCGCCGGCGTGGTCGGCGCCGACTGGGCCGAGCGGCGGCCGCCCAACAACATCCTCGTGCCCGCCTCCCCGGCCGAGGATGCGGTCGCCCACGAACTGGCCGACCGCTGGCTGTTCCCCGGCCCGGGCGGATCCCCGTACAGCGGTGCCCAAGGCAGCCTGTTCCCCTGGACGCTGGCCAAGGCGATGCTGTCCTCGCCCGCCGCGCTCGTCGAGACGATCCACCAACGACTGCTCCGGTTGGACGAATCCGCCGCGGCGGAGGTCGAACGGCATGCGCTGAAGAATCTCGAGAAGCTAACCGCCGACGCCGTCCGGGAGCCGTCGGCGAAGTACCGGCGGCTCGTGCAGCATCTCAAGGACATCGGCGTCGGCAAGGGCTCCGCGACGCGGGCCGTGGTGTTCGCCGAACGCATTGCCACCCTGAAGGACCTGACGGACCGGCTCCCCAAGGACCTGGGCCTGCCGGCGGAGGCCGTCCGGATGATGCACGGCGGGCTCCCGGATGATCAGCAACAGGACCTGGTCGAGTCGTTCAAGCAGGCCGGATCCGACATCCGGGTGCTGGTCACCGGTGACGTCGCGTCGGAGGGCGTCAACCTGCACGTGCAATGCCACGAACTGGTGCACTACGACATCCCGTGGAGCCTCATCCGGATCGAGCAGCGCAACGGACGCATCGACCGCTACGGGCAACGGGTCCCGCCGCGCATCACCGCGCTGGTCCTCGAGCCGACCCACGAGCGGTTCCGCGGCGACCTGCGGGTCCTCGCCCGGCTGATGGACAAGGAACACGAGGCGCACACCGCGCTCGGCGACGTCGCGTCGCTGATGGGGGAGTACTCGGTCACCGCCGAGGAGGACGCCATCCGGGACGTCCTGGCCGGCGAGGGCTCGCTGGACGAGGTGGTCCGCCCGGTCGAGGACGTCATCGGCGGCGACGATCTCGCGTCCTGGTTCGCCGACTTCGACTTCGAGGGCGGCGCCGGCGACGGCGCGACGGACAAGGCCGTCGACGACGAGCACCCGGGCACCGGTCTTTACCGGGCGGAGATCGACTACCTGGACGATGCCCTGCGGGCCGGGCCGTTCGACCCGTCCGGGTTAGCGACGTCCGGCGGCGTGCAGTGGACCGTGCACCGCGACTTCGGCGTCGCGGAGTTGGTGCCCCACCGGACCTGGTGCAGCGGCTCGAGGTCCTGCCGCAGACCTACCTGGCCCAACGGCGGGTCACCGAGAAGCTTTCCCTGGCAACGACCCTCGAACGCGGCAAGGACCGACTGACCGCCGCGGCAGCCGACCGGGAGGGATCGGGCTGGCCCGACGCCCACTTCCTGGCCCCGCTGCACCCCGTGCTGGACTGGGCGGCCGACCGGGCCCTGGCCACCCTCGGGCGCAACCAGGTGTTCGCCGTCCGCGGTGACGCCCAGGACCCCACCGTCCTGCTCCTGGGCACCCTGACCAACCGGCGCGGCCAGGTGGTCGCGACCGGGTGGCTGTCCGTCGCCTTCCCCGACCCGGACACCCCGTCCTTCGGTCTGGTCACCACCCATTCCTCCGCCGCGGACGCCCTGCGCGTCCTTGGGCTGACCGAATCACGCAGCAACCCGGGCCCGGTCCGGCAGACCCACGACCTTCAGCGGTACATCGCCCCGGCGGTGAACCTTGGCCGCACGGCGATGACCGGCACCCTGGACGCCGCGGCGAAGCGGGTCACCGAGGTCGTTGAGCAGTGGTCGGCGCGCCTCGCCCGCTGGGAGTTCGAGGCGGACGCACTGATCCAACGCAGCGCCGTGAAACAGCAACGGAGCGGGGTCCGGCAGGAACGCGAGCTGGTGGCCGCCATGGCACCGGACCGGCAACTCGTCCGCCCCCTGGTGGTCGTCGTGCCCGACGAGGAGGGGTCCCGATGAGTGGGGTGGGCGGAACGAGTCATCGACGCTCTCGTCGCGACGGCCGAGCCGGCGCGGTCGAGCGGGCGGGGCGGACCGGGAGAGCGGAGCGATGAGTGCGTGGCCGGCGCTGGTCGTCGGCGAGGGATGGATCTCCGAGCACTATTTCGGCAGCGATGCCGGTTCCGGCTCCTTCCGCGCCGAGGTGCTCAAGCGGCGCAAGGAGTGGGACGAGGAGGCGGCGGAGAACCGCCCGACCCCACGGAGCCGTTTCACCAAGGATCGGCAACGGCTCGAGGCGGACCTGGGCCTGCTCAACGCCGATCTCGCGGCCGGCGCCGCCGGGACGGACACCGACGGCCGCGCCACGGCGATCGGGTCGATGCTGATCGAGATCCTGGAGCTGGACGCGCACGGGCTGCAGGGCCGGGTGGACGGGCCGGTCACCCGGATCAGCTCACCGGGGGTTCCGGACCGCACCGCCCTGGCCGTCGTGCAGGCCCGGCCCGTCCTTACCGTCGACGAGATCCTCGACCGGGACGCCGACACCCTGACCGAGCCGGTCCTGATCGATGAGGACCGGCCGCCGGTACCCTCGGCCTCCCGGCTGGTGTCCGCACTGTTCGTCGTCGACGACCCGCCCGCCTTCACGCTGGTGTTCGCCGGGCGCTGGGTGCTGCTGCTGGAACGCGACAGGTGGGCCGAGGGGCGGTATCTCGCCGTCGACGTGCAGACGGTGTGCGAGCGGAACGACGCCACTCGCGGCGGTGAGATCGACCGGATGCTGTGCTGCCTGAGCGCGCAGTCGGTCGCCCCCGGCGCCGACGGGCAGGTGTGTTGGAAGCAGATCCTGGAGGAGTCGGTCAAGCACACGGTCGGCGTCTCCAAGGACCTGCGGGACGGGGTGGGGCTGTCCATCGAACTCATCGCCAACGAGGTCGTCGATCGGCGCAGGGCCCGCGACCTGCCGCCGCTGCCCGCCGACCAGGCGCAACCCCTGGCCGTCCAGTCGCTCCGATTCCTGTACCGGATCCTGTTCCTGCTGTACGCCGAGGCGTCCCCGCACCTGGGGGTGCTGCCCGTCGGCGCCCCCGAGTACGACCAGGGCTACAGCCTGGACCGCCTGCGGGAACTGGTGCAGGTCACCCTGGCCACCGACCAGGCCCGGAACGGCACCCACCTGTACGAGTCGCTCGGCGCCCTGTTTCGCCTGGTCGACCGGGGCCACACCCCCACCGCTGTCGACGACGCCGACGACGAGGGACGGGCCGACGAGGCCGAGGACGACGCGGCCTTCGGACCCGGGCTGACCTTCCACGGCCTGCGCGCCGACCTGTTCCGACCCGAGGCAACCGCGCACATCGACGCGGTCGGCCTGGGCAACGAGACCCTGCAGAAGGTGCTCCAACATCTGTTGCTCAGCAAGGAGAAGCGCGGCCGCGACAGGGGATTCATCTCCTACGCCGAACTCGGCATCAACCAGTTGGGTGCCGTATACGAGGGCCTGATGTCCTACACCGGCTTCTTCGCCACCGAGGACCTGTACGAGGTGGCCAAGGACGGCAACGCCGAGAGGGGCTCGTGGGTGGTGCCGGTCCGGCGCAGCGACGGCATCGACCCGAAGGACTTCGTCAAGGCGGAGGACGAGCTGACCCATGAGCGCAAGCCCGTGCTGCACCGCAAGGGCCGGTTCGTGTTCCGGCTGGCCGGCCGGGAGCGTCAACAGTCCGCGTCCTACTACACCCCGGA
>JBIOVW010000343.1:0-12009 GCA_044867945.1 Nakamurella sp.
GTTCATGATCGACTGCTGGGCGGGGGTGCGTGTGTCCGCGCGGGCAGGGGCGGGTGGCGCTAGGGTCCCGGCTGTGATCGGTCGCATCGAACCCCGCGGGCACGTCGTCCTGGCCTCCGCCGACAGCGAATCCTTCGGCTCCCTGTCCAAGCGGCCGACCGCCCGGGCGGACCGGTACCGGATGGGTAAGTCGTTGCGGGACAAGGTGTCCCGGCAGTCGCTCGGCCAGTGGACACCGCCGGTCGGCCGACCGGACCCGGTGCAGCTGATCATGGATTCGCACGAGGGCCGGCTGGACTGGCTGATCCCGGTGCGGGTGGGGCGGATGATCGGCAGCCCCTACGGGTTCCTGCGCGGCACCGCGATCGTGATGGCCGAGGACGTCGCCCGGCTGCCGTCCACCGGCATCACACCCGTCATCTGCGGTGACTCCCACCTGGGAAACTTCGGCTTCTACGCCTCGCCCGAGCGCGACCTGGTGATGGACCTCAACGACTTCGACGAGGCCCATCCGGGCGGTTGGGAGTGGGACCTGCGCCGGCTCGTGGCCAGCATCTGGGTGGCGGGGCGGCAGAACGGGGCCGGTGAAAAGGACTGCGAATCGGCCGCGATCCAATGCGTCGCTGCCTACCGCACCGAGGTGCGCGAACTGGCGCACACCCCGCTGCTCGCCCGGTCCTACCAGCGCATCGACGTGGACCACCTGCACAAGACCACCTCGCACCAATTGCTGCAGCAGGAGATCCGCCGAGCGGTGATGCGGGCCCGACACCGCACGAGTGACCGGGCGCTGCCCCGGTTCACCCATGAGGAACAGGGTCGCCGGCGCATCGTCGAGGAACCCCCGCTGATCACCCGGGTCAGCGAGGAGGACTATCAGGTCCTGTCGGCCGCGCTCGACGGCTACCTGAACACGCTGGCTCCGCACTGGCGCCGAGCCCTCGGCGGATACACGATCGTCGACATCGCGCACAAGGTGGTCGGTGTCGGCAGCGTCGGGCTGCGTGCCTACGTCGTCCTGCTGGAGGGCAGCAGCCCGGACGACGTGGTGTTCCTGCAGCTCAAGCAGGCGCGCCGGTCGGTGCTGGCCAAGTACGTGCACGGCGAGTCGGCGTGGCACGCGCACCAGGGACAGCGGGTGGTGGAGTACCAGCAGGCGCTGCAGACGGTCAGCGACCCGCTGCTGGGCTGGGCGACCGCGGACGGCCGGCAGTACTACGTCCGTCAGTTCCGCAACATGAAGGGCACGGTCGCCCTCGACTCGATCGACGGGTCGGCGCTGGCCGACTACGCCGGCATCGTCGGACACCTGCTGGCCAAGGGGCATGCCCGGACCTCGGGCGCCTCGATGATCGCCGGGTACTGCGGAAAATCGGACAAACTCGACCTGGCTCTGGCCCGCTTCGCCCGGCTGTATGCGGACCAGACCGAGGCCGACCATGCGGCGCTGGTCAAGGCCGCCGAGCGCGGCATCATGCCTGTGGAGCGTGGGCTGTAGCCGCCCACCCCGGAAGTTGATCATGGCGTTCCGCCACCCAGGTGTCGGCGTGTCGCGCATTCCGTCGGTGTGTCACCGGCTGGGCGCCATGATCAACGCGAAATTTGGGCCGGATCAACGCAAAAGTGGGCGGCCGAAGACACGGACAACCCCCGGGCCTCTCCCTCGCAACCTGCAGCGAGGGGCCGACTGGACAGGGTCGGCGGCACCGGGGGTCGGGTGACTGTCCGTGGATTGCTGGACCGCAGTTCCCCGGGAGGGACTGGAGGGTCCTTTCGGTCGGTTGCGGCCTAGCGGCCAGCCACCTCACGTGTCCGAGACATACTCAACTCAGGACCACCTCCTTCCTCGTGTACCAGCGAACCTAGTGGGTGACCCGCACCCGCGCAACGGTTTTCCGCCGACCGCGAAAGGCCGCTCAACCCCGGGGCGGGCAGCCCGCCCGCGTCGCCAGGTCCACCGCAGCGGCGATCAGGTCGGGGCCGTGGACGAGCGCCGGATCGTTGTGGGTTGCCCCCTGCACGGCCACCACCCGTTCGGCGCCCGCGGACCGGGCCGCCACCGTCAGGCTCAGCTCGGGCGGCACCACGGTGTCCGCGGTGCCGTAGACCACGCTCGTCGGGACCTCGATGCCGGCCGTCAGGTCGGCCACCGGGAACCGGTCGCGCAGCAGCAGCCGGACCGGCAGGAACGGAAACTGCCGCTGGCCGACGTCCGCGAGCTCGGTGAACGGGGAGCGCAACAGCAGTCCGGCCGGCGGATGCTCGGTGGCCAGCCGGGTGAGGACCGCCCCACCAAGACTCTCCCCCAGGTAGATCAACTCGCCCGGGGTCAGGTCGGCCGACCCGGTCAGGAACGAGTACGCGGCGCGGGCGTCGGCGGCCAGCCCGTCCTCGGTCGGATCCCCGGGGTTGCCCCCGTAGCCCCGATACTCCAGCAGCAGCACGCCGAGCCCCGCGTCCCGCAACGCCCGCGCCAGCGGAACCCGGCCGACCCGGTTGCCGGCGTTGCCCGGGGCCACCAACACGGTGGGCCGGCATCCGCCGTCGGTCACCGGTGCGGGCAGGTACAGCGCCCGCAGGTCAAGGCCGTCCTCGGTGGTCAGGGTGACGTCGACCGCCCCGTCCAGCAGGCCGGCCACGACCGGCGTGGTGTCCGGCAGGAAGATCAGCCGGCGCTGGACCGCCCACAGCGCGGCGACCCCGATCACCACGACAACGACTGCCACCACCGCGACGGTCATCACGCGCCGCCGTCCCCGGGACGCCGGTCGCCGGGTCAGCGCTGGTCGTACTCGTCGATGACGTGCATGGCGGCCTCCTCGGCGCTGGCCGCGGCGCCGTCGATGCCGACGTCGTCGGCGAGCACGTCGTTGCGGCTGTCGGCGTACGCGTCGGACCCGTCGCCCACCAGGCGACCGGCCCGTTGGTCGCCGACCTCATCACCGGATTCGTCGAACAGGTTGTCCTCGTCGCGGTCCCAGACCTCCGGGGTCTCCGCGGAGAGGAGCTCGTTCAGGCTCATGCCGCGCTCCTCCTCGGACTCGGTCGGCACCTGCACGGTCGGCTGGCGATCGGGCGGGTTGTAGCCCTCGTCCAGGTAGTCGTCGAGCCGATCGTCGGACAACGTGTCGCTGACGGTCAGTTGCTCGGAGACCCCCTCGGTCACGTCGTACCCCGGTTGCGTCTCGTCGATCATGCCCATCCCTGCCTGTCCCGATGTCTGCTGCTTCCCACCGTAACCGCTGATCGACGGGCCGTCGTCAGGCCCCGAGCAGGTACAGCAGTCCGGCGACCAGCACGGCCAGGCCGAGCACCGCCCCGGCCAGCAGGCAGGACAGCACCAGCAGCCAGATGCCGCGCAACCGCATCGGCGTCAGCGGGGCGAGCTCGTCACTGGCCGCGAACTCGGCCAGCACACCGGCCGCCCGCACCCCCCGCCAGAGCCCCTTGAGCACGCGCAGCGACCGTGACCGCCGGGCAGCCACGGCCCCGACCCGACCCACGGTCAGGTTGTCGATCAGCTGCGTCCACAGCTCGCGGCCGGTGACCAGCCCGGTCAGTGCGACGGTCAGCGCCTTCCGGTCGGCCGCCACGGCCAGCAGCTGGCGCCGACGAAGGGCCAACCGGAGCGCCAGCAGCACGCCGACCGCGGCGAGCACCACCCAGAACCAGTCGTCCGGCCCGGGGCGGGACACGGCGATCGCGATGACCAGCACGGCCGGCACGACCGGGAAGAGCAGGACGATCAGCAGCGGCACCCCGGTGGCCCGGATCAGCGGGACGAGGACCGCGACGAACTGGCGGATGGCTTTGTCCCGCGCGACCGCGGCGGCGGCCAGCGCCTGCTTCGTCCGGGAGATCGACTCCGGCGATCCACCGGAACCATGACCCTCAACTGGAGGTTGAGACATCGTCCATCGCATTCGCGCAGGCCGAAGACTCGTCGACACCCAGTTCCGCCTCGGCGCGGCAGTTCACCGCGGTCAGCCGCGCCGCGACGGCCTCGCCCGCCTCCGCCAGCACCCGCAGCTGCTCCGGGTCGAGGACGTCGATGACCAGGTCGCGCACCGCGGCGACGTGACCGGGCGCGGCGTCGGCGATGGCCTGCCGGCCCGCCTCGGTGATCACCACAAGCAGCCCGCGCCCGTCGGTCAGGCACTCCTCGCGCCGGACCAGCCCGCGGGCCTCCATCCGCTTGAGGTGGTGAGACAGTCGGCTCTTCTCCCACCCGGTCTCCCGGCCCAGCTCGCCCGCCCGCAGCACTCCCCCGTCGGTCTCGGTGAGCACCACCAGCACCTGGTAGTCGGCCGAGGACAGTGCGGAATCGGCCAGCAGCTGCCGGTTCAGCGCGGCGGCCAGCGGCGCCCCGAACTGCTGCAGGGCACGCCACGCCCGCTGCTCCTGGTCGGAGAGCCAGCGCGGTGCGGACGTCATACCTTCGAGGATACCCAGCACGAAGCGTGACGTTGATGCATCAACTTCGACCGACGCGCTCGAAGACCGGCACGTCACCGACGATCGGGTTGGTCCGCCGCGACGGTGCGAAGTACTTGGCGCCCAGGTTCACGAAGGTGGCCAACCGGTTCCGGTTGCCCAGCAGCATCAGGATGTGCACGAACAACCAGGTGAACCAGGCGAACGTCCCGGTGAGCCGGATCGATCTGCCCTTGAGCAACTGGATTTCCGCGATCGCGGCCCGCCGGCCGACCGTGGCCATGGTGCCCTTGTCGCGGTAGTGGAACGGATGGGTCGGACGCCCGGTGACCAGCGCAGCGACCTGCTTGCCGGCGTGGTGGCCACCCTGGATGGCCGGCTGGGCGAGCTGGGGCAGCGGGTCGGGCAGCAGCGCGATGTCCCCGACCGCGAACACGTTCCTGAACCCGGTGACCCGCAGGTCCTTTCCCACGGTGATCCGGCCGCCCCGGCCCTGCGGCAGCCCCCAGTCCTTGACGAACGCCGGCACGGTCACCCCGGTGGCCCAGACCACCACGCCGGCCTTGAGGAACTCGCCGCCGCCCAACACCACCCCGTCGGCCCGCACCTCGGCGACGGACGTGTTGAGCCGCAGCTCGACCCCCCGTTCCCGCAGCGCCCGGGCGGCGAACTCGCGCAGCGACGGGGCGAACGGTCCGAGCACCTTGTCGGACATCTCCACCAGCACGATGTGCGTGCGCCGCGGATCCAGCTCCGGATACACGGTGGCCATGGCGTCGTTGCGCAGTTCGGCCAGCGCACCGGACATCTCGACCCCGGTCGGCCCGGCCCCGACGACGACGATGGCCAGGTCCTGCTCGGTATGTGCGGCCGCGGCGTGCTCGAGGTTGGTGAAGATCTTGTCCCGCAGTCGCAATGCCTGCGTCCGGGTGTAGATCGCGAGGGAGTTCTCCTCCGCACCCTTGGTGCCGAAGTAGTTAGTGGTCGCACCGGTGGCGATGATCAGGTAGTCATAGTGGATCTGATCACCGCCGGTGAAGCTGATCAGCTGGGCGGCAGGGTCGATGCCCTCCACCTCGGCCTGCCGGAAGCACACGTTCTTCTGCGCCATCCGGGTGGCCCGCAGGAAGAACGTGACGTCGCCGGGATTCAGCCCGGCCGTCGCCACCTGGTACAGCAGCGGCTGGAACGCGTTGTACGTGTGCCGGTCGACCAGGGTGATGTCGACGTCGGAGTTGGCCAGCGCCTTGACCGCGGTCAGCCCGCCGAACCCACCACCGAGCACGACGACATGCGGACGCCGTCGCGCGCTGGACACCGGGGCCTGGCTGCGTGGCACGGTCATGCGGTCTCCTCGCCGGTCGTCGCTGAGTGACTGCCATTGGCTACGCTAACGGTCGATCCTGACAGCCCGAACCCGGGCCCGGCGGCCCGCGGCCACCGCGTACAGCGTGACCATCAGCATGTCGATGACGACGAGCACGCCCTGCCACAGCGCCCAGGAGTGCGCCCGCCCGATACCGACCGTGTCGATACCGGTCGACACCAGAACAAGGACGCCCACGACGCCCGCCGCCACCACGAGGCCGACCCCGACCATCCAGAACCGCCGACCGGCGAACCGGAGCGCGAGCAGCATGCCGAGCGGCAGAAACACCAGCGCGGTAACCGCACCCACCATGTGGACCTTGGCATACCAGGTCGTCAGGCCCACGCCCTCGTCCGTCCGCACCACCGCCATGACCACGGCGCCGGCGAACCCCACAGCGATCAACCAACCGGCCGGCCCCGGCACCGGAGCTCCCCGCAGGAGCAGGACCGGCGCGCCGGCCAACGCAACCGCCCATGCGGTGAACACCCAGCCGGTGCCGCCCAGGCCATACTGGGAGATCGAGATCTCCGGCGGGAAGGGGTCTTCCGCGATGACCTGCATCGCCACCCAGAGCAGCCAGCTGAGCGCGGCGCAGCACCGGCCGGCGGTCAGCCAGCCGATGGCGACCCGCCCGTTCGTCCGCTGACCACGTCCGTCCACGAGGGCCATTGTCCGGCCGGCGTGCTCGTGCTGTCCGCAGCCAGCACCGCCCGGACGATGGCCCTGGCCACCACATTGGCCCCCTCGACGGTGACCTGCCGGTAGGTCGTCGGGTCGGGGGCGGGGCGGCGCTCGGTGGCCACGGCGAAGACGATGTCACCGTCGTCCATGGTGTGCACCGGGTTCAGCGCCCGGGCCATGCCGTTCTGGGCGACCGCCGCGAGCCTCGTGCACTGCACCTTGGTCAGGGTGGCGTCGGTGGCCACCACCACCAGTGTGGTGTGCATGGCCTGGAAGTCGAATCCGGCGGGCCTGGGCGTGGTGATCGCGGCGAGCCGAGCCCTGGCCGCCCCGTCGGGGGTGGGCAGGTCCGGTGCGTCGGCCGCCAGCAGCAGATGTGCGCCGAGCAGCGTCCCGGTCCGCGGGTCGAGCGGGGTTCCGGCGGCGTTGACGGCGGCCAACGCGGCGACCGTTGCCCCGCCGTCCAGGACGACGGACGCGGTGCCGATGCCGCCCTTGAGACCGCCCACGACGGCGCCGGCGCCTGCGCCGACGTTCCCCTGGGCGGCGCCCCGCCTCGGTTCCTCGACGTCGGACAGCGCCTGGGCGAGCGCGGCGGCGCCGAACCCGGCGTCCGGCCGCGCGGTGTAGGACCCGCCGCGACCCAGGTCGAACAGCGAAGCGCCGGGCACCAGCGGGACGACGGCGTCCGGATGCGGACCGACCCGCAATCCGACCCCACGGCCGGCCAGGTGGTCGGCGACACCCCCGCAGGCCGCCAGACCGAAGGCACTGCCGCCGGACAGCACGATGGCGTGCACCCGCTCCACCGACGCCGTCGGGCGCAACAGGTCGGTCTCCCGGGTGGCCGGCCCGCCGCCGCGGACGTCGACACCGGCCACCATGCCCCGGTCCGGGCCGAGGACGACGGTGGTCCCGGTGAGGAATCCGTTGCCGACGGCGGTGTGGTGACCGACCCTGATCCCGGCCACGTCGATCAGCGCGTTGTCGCGGCCGGGCTTCATCCGTCGCCACCGAGAAAGTGCCGGGCCGCGGCGATGTACGCGCGGGTGCAGGTGAGGATGTCGTCGACGTCGACGTACTCGTCGGCCTGGTGGGCGATCCACTTGCTGCCCGGGCCGTAGACCACGGTGGCCAGGCCGGCGTCGCGGGTGAGAATGGTGCCGTCGGTCGCACCGGGCACTCCGCCGACCACCGCCGGACGGCCGGTCGCGGCGAGGTGGCCGGCGAGCATGGCCCGCACCACCGGGTGGTCCACCGGGGTGTCGACGGGTGGGCGGTCGTCGATCACGGTCAGCTCGGAGCTCACTCGGTGCTCGTCTGCGATCCGTCGGGCGGTGGCGGAGAGCTCGCCGACCACCTGCCGGTGGGCGACCGCAGGAATGGTCCGGACGTCGACCGCGAGGGTGGCGGTCGCCGGCATCACGTTGATCTGCTCCGGGTCACCGGCCCGGAGCACCGTCGGCGTCAGGCAGATCGAGCCGAGCAACGGGTGTTCGCCGTGCTCCGAACGCAGCGCATGTTGCGCGTCGGCTATTGCCGCCAGCATGGACCCGATGGCCGGCAACGGGTTTCGGCCCATCCACGGCATAGCGCCGTGCGCCATCGCGCCGGTGAAGGCGATCGCGATGCGCAGCGCACCCTTGGCCACCGGGCACACCTCGCCGCCCTCGGGTTCGCCGACGATCACCCCGTCGATGCGGTCCACCCCGGAAACCGCGCCGGCCGCCAGATCCGCGGCGAACCGCTTGGCGCCCAGCATCATTCCCTCCTCATCGGCCAGCACGCCGACGACGATCCGGCCCGCGAACCCGCCGAGTTGCACCACGCGGGCGGCGTACACCATCGCGGCAACACCGGCCTTCATGTCCGCGCTGCCCCTTCCGCGCAGCCGCCCGTCGAGAACGTCACCGGCGTACGGGTCGAACGACCACATCGCCGGATCGCCCTCGGTGACCACGTCGACGTGACCCTCGAACATCAGAGTTCGTCCCGGGCCGAGGTTGCCGCCGATGATCCCGATCACCGAGTGCCGGCCGGGTGCGACCTCGACGACGGTGACGGCCCAACCGAAGTCGCGCATCAGGTCGGCGATCAGGGCGACCGCCGGCCGCTCGACGTCCGCCCGGCCGTCGTGCACGGTCCGCAGCCGCACCAGCTGCGATGTCAGCGCGACGACGGCCTCCGGATCGAAGGCGTCGTCCCCGGTCACGGACGCGAATCCGCGCCGCCGCCCCGCAGCTCGCGGAACCTCGCCAGTTCCGCCTGGTCGATGCCGTAGGCGTGCTCGGCGGCCGGGAATGCACCCGAGCGGACCTCACGGGCGTAGTCGGCGACGCCGTCCGCCATCGCGTCGAGCAGGTCGGCGTAACGACGGACGAACTTGGCGCCCTTGCCCTCCCGGATGCCCAGCAGGTCGTGGAACACCAGCACCTGCCCGTCCGTCGCCGGACCGGCCCCGATGCCGATGATGGGCACCCTGGTCAACGGCATGATCTCCTCGGTCAGCGCGTTGGGCACGGCCTCCAGCACGATGCAGAAGCAGCCGGCCTCCTGCAGGGCAAGCAGGCCGTCGGTGATCCGGACGGCCGATTCCGCGCTGCGGCCCTGCGCGCGGTACCCGCCGAGGGCGGTGGCCGACTGCGGGGTGAGCCCGACATGCCCGACCACCGGGACCCCGGCGGAGACGATGGCCCTGGCCCGACTGACCGAATCCGGGTCGCCGCGCTCGAGTTTGACGGCGTCGACGCCGCCCTCCTTGACGAACCGGACCGAGGTGGCGACCGCCTGTTCGTCACTGATCTCGTAGGAGCCGAAGGGCAGGTCGGCCACCAGCATCGCGTGGTTGACGCCGCGGCGGGTCGCCTTGGCCAGCACCAGCATCTCGTCGACGGTGACCTCGACCGTGCTGGGGTGCCCCAGCACCGTCATCGCGCCGGAGTCGCCGACCAGCACCATGTCGACGTCGGCGGCCTCCGCGACCAACGCGCTGGGGTAGTCGTAGGCGGTGACCATGACGATCTTGCGGCCGGTCCGCTTCATCTCGAACAGGTCGGGGACGGCGATCGGCCTGCGGCCGGTGGGCAGGGCGGGGCGAGTGGACATCGGCTGCTCCTTTGCTCCGGCCGGTGCAGGGGTCGCCGCACTCCCGTGGGATCGCGACGCCACCTGTGCCGTCCATTGCTACCACCGTGCGCCGCCCGGGTCCGGTGGTTGTGACCCACTGCACCGCCGCAGCCGGGATTGGTGTCCGCCGCAGCCCGGATCGCAGGCCGCCGGGGAACGTCGCACCGCGCATACGTGTCGCGACGATCCCCCGACCCGTGCGACGTCTCCCTGGGGACGCCGAACAGGACCCCCGACGGAAATCCCCTCAGCTCAACCTCTGTTTGATCAGATCCCGAAAAGGTCGTGATCGAGTGCTTTAGCCAGGGGCCAGGCGCCGTCGGACCAGTTGGCGATGACCGTGTAGGTCGTGTCCGTCGCGGGATCGAACGCGGTGCGGAAGGAGACGCCGGCGTCGTATCCCTCGAGCATCACCCCCGGCCCGGCGGCGTGCAGCCAGAAGCCGAGACCGTACCGGAAGCGTCCGGACGGTCCGTCGCTTCGTGGCTGCCACGCCAGCCGGATCGTGGCCCGGTCGAGGACGACGCCGTCCCGCAGAGCCGTCCAGAGTCGGCGCACGTCGGCGACGGTTGTGTAGGCGCCACCGTCGCCGCTGCCGCGGACGGGAAGGTGCAGCACGTTGCTGCGGTCGCCCTGGGGATCGAGGTAGCCCAGTGCGGTCCGCTCGGGCAGCGCGTCCGAACGCAGGTACTCGGTGTCCGTCATGCCGGCCGGGCCGCAGACGCGCTGCCGGACCAGGTCGGCGAAGGCCATGCCGGCGGCCCGTTCGGCGAGAACGGCCAGGATGACGAACCCCGCATCGTTGTACTCGAAACGTTCTCCTGGCCCGAAGATCTGGGGATGCCCGTCGAGCACCGACAGGTAGTCCTCGCTGTCGGCCAGGGTGTGCACCGGCACGGCCAGGACATGGTCGTCGATCGGGGCGGCATCGCTCTCGTCGAGGTAGTCGCCGATGCCCGAGCGGTGGGCCAGCAGGTGTTCGACCGTGACGCGGTCGTCAACCAGCGGCAGGTCGGCACCCAACAGTTCCCGGGCCCGGGTGGCCAGCGGCAGTGTCCCGTCGGATGCGAGCGACAGGACGGTGACCGCGGTGAGTCCCTTCGATCCGCTCGCCATCGCCAGCCTCGTCTGCGATGTCATCGGTATGGCGTACGCCCGGTGCGCCCAACCCGCGGCACGCTCGAGCACGATCTGCGCGCCGCGGTCGACCCGCACCACGCCGGAGAGCCGGCTCTGCGTGATCACCGTGTCGACCCGCGCAGCAAGTTCGTCGTCCGTCACGACCATCTGCTCTCCAAGTTTCGGTAGGGACGCCGGTCCCTGGTCACTGTAGGTCGGGCCGATCCGACTGTCCGGCGCAGCGCAGGGCATCGGGGCAGCCCGCTGGTACTCGCCCAATGCGATGTTGCCGCCGAGATCAAGTCGATGGCTCCGCGGGCCGACAGGGACCATGCCGGCGGTATTCCTGAACCGCGCTGCCCGGTTCTGGGTCGGCCGGGAAATGGTGCTCGCGGCCGCCACTGACCGAACGATGAGAACCACACCGGCAGCGAAAGAGCGCTGCTGGTGTGGCTTTCGCATTCACCTGCTCGGTGCTGGTCGATGTGGGTTGGGTGTGTGGCACCGTCATTCCGGGAGAGCTACACCTGAATCAACTTTGACGGACCGGCATGACGAAACCGCTTGACCCCACCCGCAGTGGCGATCACCGGACCTGCGCCGGCTCCCGCTCCGGCGCGTGCTGGGTCAGGAAGGCGATGGCAAACGCCCACAGCGCCGGGATCTCCATCCACAACAGCAGGTTCCACTGGGGCTGCCAGCCCCGATGCACCATGACCGTCATCCCGAGAGCCCCGAGCATCGCACCGATCATGACGATGAAGCAGGCCAGATTCAGCGCGCGGTACCGCTTCGGCCGCACGCCCGCCGGATCGCCGAACAACGGACGCGGATCCGCGGGCCGAGCCCAGAGATAGCCGGCCATGGCCGTCATGCATCCGAACAGGACGGCGGCAGCGACTCCGTGCACAACCGACTGCTGGGACCACTTGTCCTGGCCCTCGGGGACCGCGGGAACGTAGGCCACGACCGTCGCGGCGACAAGTCCGACAGCACCTACCGTGGTCCTGAACCGCCGGCCGTCCCGCCGGCCGACCCGAAACGCGAACAGCAGAAGGCCGATTGCCATGACTCCCACAGTGAAGATCGGCTTCATGCCGGAGTGGTAGTACGCGCTGAGCGACTGGCGGAATGCTCGACCGTCCAGCAGCCACGATCCGAGCATGAGAACCGGCGGAAAGGCGAGCGCGCCGTAAGCGGCCAGGATCCTGGCCTCGACCGCACGCGTGCGAACCACCGCCCGCCCGGGTGAAACCGTATCCTGCTCTACGACCGCG
>JBIOVW010000344.1:0-20207 GCA_044867945.1 Nakamurella sp.
CCCGGAACGACGCGCGGCAGTTCCCGCTCGGCAGGTCCCTGCCGTGAATGCTCCTGCTGCGCCGCCGCGTTCGGGTCGACGACCTGCTGCGGACCGGTGGGCCGGTCGTCGGCGGGCGGGGCCCAGCCCTGGTCGTCGCCGCCGGGCCGGCTTCCCGGCATGGGCGCGTAGCCGGCGTAGTAGGCGACCGAACCCGGCGGCGCCGGCTGCGCCTGGGGCGGGGTTGCCGGCATCGACCAGGGTGTGGATCGCACCTGGCCCTGCGGCGCCCGCGCGTCGTGGACGACGTTCGATCCTCCGGCCGGAGCGGTCTGGTCCGGCACGATGGTCGCCACCATTCTCGTCACGGACCGTGGCGCGATGTCGGCCCCGACCACGTACGCGCCGATCGCGACGACCGCCTGGATGACACCGAAGATCGTCAGCAGCACCGCCCCCAGGCCCTTGCTGACCTGAGCGGAGGTCAGCAGCTCGACCGGTCCGGTGGTGCCGAGCGCGATGACCGCCCCCACCGCCCCGCCCACCGACACCGCAGCCACGGCCAGCCGGGACCGTTCACTGCCGGGCAGGAAAGCCGCAAGGGCGAGCAGCCCGGCGATCAACAGCAGGATCGGCACGTACGCCGGACCGACCGCATACACCGACAGGCTCTCGTCGATCCGGCTGGAGGTGAGGTAGGGAAGGAAACCGACCACGAAGTTCAGCGCACCGAGCGCGGCGATGACGATGCCGAACAGCTTCGGCGGGTCCAGCTTCGCCCTGGGCGCGCCGGGGGCGACGGAGGGTTCGCCTGGTCCGGTGGCCCCGGCCGGCCAACCGGCGCCACCGGTCGGTCGATTCGGGTCGGGCGACCAACCGCCGGGTGGGACACCGCGATGGTCGTCAGGGCCGTGCATATGCAACTCCTCGCTCGCGCGGGATCAGGCCGGGCGTCGTCCGGCACGGCGGTTCACGATTCAGGCGACGGCGGCGCGCAGCAGTCGTGCGGTTTCCGAGGGGGTCTTGCCGACCTTGACGCCGACCGCCTCCAGGGCTTCCTTCTTGGCCTGGGCGGTGCCGGCGGAGCCGGACACGATCGCGCCGGCGTGGCCCATGGTCTTGCCCTCGGGGGCGGTGAACCCGGCCACGTACCCGACGACCGGCTTGGTCACGTTGTCGGCAATGAAGGCCGCGGCACGCTCCTCCGCGTCCCCGCCGATCTCGCCGATCATCACGATCGCCTCGGTCTCCGGATCGGTCTCGAACGCGGCCAACGCGTCGATGTGGGTGGTGCCGATGACCGGGTCGCCGCCGATGCCGATGGCCGTGGAGAACCCGAGATCCCGCAGCTCGTACATCATCTGGTAGGTCAGGGTGCCCGACTTCGACACCAGCCCGACCCGGCCCGGGCCGGTGATGTCGGCCGGGATGATGCCCGGGCAGTTCGGCCCGATGATCCGGGTGGCGTTGCCGGCCTTGACCGCATACGCCCACGCGTAGGCGGTGTCGTGCACCGGCACGCCCTCGGTGATCACCACGGCCAACCCGATCTTCGCGTCGATCGCCTCGATGATCGCGTCCTTGGTGAACGCCGGCGGCACGAACAGCACCGAGGCGTCCGCCCCGGTCTTGTCCATCGCCTCGGCCACCGAGGCGAACACCGGCTGGTTGCTGCCGTCGAAATCGACCGTGCTGCCGGCCTTGCGGGCGTTCACCCCACCCACGATGTTCGTACCGGAGGCCAGCATCCGCCGGGTGTGCTTGGTGCCCTCGGACCCGGTCATGCCCTGCACGATGACCCGGGACTTCTCGGTCAGGAAGATCGCCATCGCCTGTTCAGACTCCCGTGCTCGCGGCGGAATGCGCCAGTTCGGCGGCCTTGTCGGCCCCGGCGTCCATCGTGTCGGCCTGGATCACCAGCGGATGGTTCGCCTCGTTCAGGATCCGCCGGCCCTCCTCGACGTTGTTCCCGTCCAGCCGGACCACCAGCGGCTTGGTCTCCTCGTCGCCGAGCATCTCCAGCGCACCCACGATCCCGTTGGCCACCGCGTCACACGCGGTGATCCCGCCGAACACGTTCACGAACACCGCCCGCACATCCGGGTCGGACAGGATGATGTGCAACCCGTTGGCCATCACCTCCGCGCTGGCGCCGCCGCCGATGTCCAGGAAGTTCGCCGGCTTGACCCCACCATGTGCCTCACCGGCGTAAGCGACCACGTCCAGCGTGGACATGACCAGCCCGGCGCCGTTGCCGATGATGCCGACCTGCCCGTCCAGCTTGACGTAGTTCAGGCCCTTCTCCTTGGCCGCCACCTCCAGCGGGTTCTCCGCCGCGCTGTCGGCCAACGCGGCGTGCTCGGGATGCCGGAAGTCGGCGTTGGCATCCAGGGAGACCTTCCCGTCGAGCGCGACGACCCTGCCATCGCCGTCCTTGACCAGCGGGTTCACCTCGACCAGGGTGGCGTCCTCACCGACGAACGTGTCCCACAACCCGACCAGCACGTCCTGCACCTGGTCGACCACGTCGGCCGGGAACTTGCCGGCCGCGGCGATCTCGGCAGCCTTGGCGGCGTCCACACCGGTCAACGCGTTCACCGGGATCCGGGCCAGCGCGTCCGGCCTTTCCTCGGCCAGCTGCTCGATCTCCATGCCGCCTTCCTGCGTGGCCATCGCCAGGAACGTCCGGTTCGACCGGTCCAGCAAGTAGGAGACGTAATACTCCTGCGCGATCTCGCTCGCCGGGGTGATCAACACCTGCCGGGTCACGTGCCCCCTGATGTCCAGACCAAGAATGTTCCCCGCGTGGGTACGCACATCGTCCAGGGTGGGGGCGAACTTCACCCCGCCCGCCTTGCCCCGGCCACCGATCTTCACCTGCGACTTGACCATCACCGGCGTGCCCAGCTCCTGCGCCGCCGCCACCGCCTCCTCCACCGTTCGCGCCACCCGGCCGGCCGGCGCCGGCACACCATGCGCGACGAAGAGCTCCTTCGCCTGGTACTCGTACAGATCCACGTCGTCTCCCTCACCGGGGCGGTTGGTCTTTCGGGGCCCGGCACCGACCCGAGAACCCGGGCGCCGGAGACCGTCGAAGTCACCCTAGTCGGCCGAGCTTGCGAGGCCGCCAGTTGGCACGGCAGGAGCGGGCGCAGACAATCCGGCGACGTAGGAGCCGGGTTGTTCGGCGCGGTCGTAGCGACCGTGTCACGTCGGGTGGCGGGGTGTCGGTGGGACCTCTCCCACGGATCCGGGGATCCGGACGAGCCGGATATTCGAGCCGGCCGCATCTGGTCATCTGACCAAACCGCGGAAACGCCTCCACGGCCCGCCGGCCGTATCGTGTCGCCCGTGGATGTCCGGGTCGGCGCGTATGCGGTCATCGTGCGGGGCGGGGATCTGCTGCTCACCCACTGGAACGAGTACGGCCGGACCGGCTGGACCCTTCCCGGCGGCGGGCTGGAGGACTACGAGACCACCGAACAGGCGGCGGTCCGTGAGGTCCGCGAGGAGACCGGGTACGACATCCAGCTGCGCACGCTGCTCGGTGTTGATTCTCTGTTCCTGGAGCCCGAGCAGCGGATGGTGCCGGGCCTGGGCCCGCTGCACGCGATGCGGGTGATCTACCTGGCGCGGATCGTCGGCGGCGAGCTGACCCATGAAGTCGGCGGTTCCTCGGACGAGGCCCGTTGGGTTTCGCTCGACGACGTTGGCGAGCTGCAGACGCTGTCGCTGGTGCCGACCGCGATCGACATGCTGCTGCGGCGCCTTGCGGGTGGGCGCGACGCGGAGGGCTGACGCCCGGTCGGTCGGGTCAGGCCTGGGCCGCGCGGCGCTCGGCGACCGCCGCGCGCAGCCAGGCCACGATCTCCCCGGTCGGCGCGCCGGGGGTGAAGATCCCGGTAACGCCGAGGGCGGACAGCTCGTCCAGGTCGTCGGCGGGGATGATGCCGCCGCCGAACACGATGATGTCGGCGGCGTCCGCCTCCTGCAGCAGCTCGACGACCCGCCGGAACTGGGTCATGTGCGCGCCGGACAGCACGGACAGCCCGACCGCGTCGGCATCCTCGGCGAGCGCGGCCGCGACGATCTGCTCCGGCGACTGGTGCAGGCCGGTGTAGATGACCTCCATCCCGGCGTCCCGCAGCGCCCGAGCCACGATCTTGATGCCTCGGTCGTGCCCGTCCAGGCCGGGTTTGGCGACGATCACCCGAATCTGGGTGCCGAGCAGCTTCCCGTCGTCGGTCACGCCCACGTCCGGATCTGTCACTGTCCGCCGCCCTTCGATTCCGCGTCCACCCTCGACTGTGCCCGTGGGGCGTCACCCGGCCACGGTGGCCTGGTGCCGACGGTGGCCGCCGACCGAGCGAACAGCACCGCGACGGCGACCAGCACGACCACGACCACCAGGATGACCCAGAATCCGGCGGCCAGGGTGAATCCGGGCAGGGCTCGCACGACTCCGGGCACCATCAACGGCTGCGCGAGGACAGTGGCCGCGGCGACCGGGCCGGCCCCGGCCACTTGGGGGGTTCGGCTCAAGGCGCCGAGCCATATCCCGAGCACGGCGCCGACGGCCAGCGCCCAGAACGCCCAGGTGTCCAGATCCAGGCCGTGGATCAGGCTCGGTGCGGAGGACACCCCCAGCCCCGTGTAGACCGGCAGGGCCAACGCGACGGGCACGGCCACGGTGGCGGCAACCGCGGTCCATCGGCGACGATCGCGGGATCGGGCCAGGCTCTCGTCGTCGACGATCTCCGGCGTGGCCTCCGCGGCCCGGCGATGGGCCATCACGGCGAACACCGCGGCCACAATCGCCAGTACCGCTCCGAGTCCCATCAGCCATCCACCGGGACCGGTGGTCCATGTGTGGGTGATGCCGCTGGTTGATCCGGTCGACGTGGCCGACACCAGCGAAGTCGCCCAGAACGCGCGGCCCAGCGCGTATCCCGCCCCCGCCCACACCACCATCAACGCGGCCCGGCCGGCCACCGCGGTGGCGCGGGGCAGCGTGAGCACGCCGGCCACCCCGAGCGGGAACGCGGCGATCAACAAGGGCAGCGCGGCCGGCGCGAGCAGCACTCCGGCGACCTCGTCGGGCGGTGCGCCGTCCAGATAGAGCAAGGACGTCTGGGAGGCCGCGGCCAGTGCCGCGGCCGCGGCCAACCCACCGATCGCCGCGACCACGGTCGGCGGGCCGGGCGGAGCGACGTCGGCCGAGGACCGGGTGGAACGAAGATCACGCCGAGCGAACAACCCGGCCGCCGCCAGGATCACCGCACCGGCCAAACCCCACCAGACCACGGGGGACAGTCCGGTCGGCGCGCCGGCGGCGACCGCGACCACCGCAATGAGCGACGGCACGGCGGCGGCCAGCGCCATACCCCCGAGCAGGGCCTGCGCGACGTCCCGGGGCAACGCGGCGGCGACCAGCACCACCCCGGCCACGGTGAAGGCGAGCACCACGGCCGACGCCAGGCCGCCGACGCTCGTGCCGAACGGCAGCACCCGCAACGCCAGATAGCCGCCGGAGTAGGGGATGTCGAGATGACCGACGAGCAGCAGTACGGCCCCCAGGAAACCCGTGCCCACCATCGGCAGGTTGAGTCGCCGCCGCCCGGACTGTGGGTCCGTCATCGCGGCCACGGGAACCCCGGCACCGAGGTCGGCGTCGTCCGTCTCGTCCCGCGCGGGCTCGGGTGAGCCGAACAGCACGCCGGACCGCGGCCCGTCCCGCACCGTGACCACAGTTGCCAGCCGGCGGGCGGCGAGCACGCCGACGATGATCATGATCAGGTCGGCGGCAAGCAACATCCAGGCCCCGGCGGCGACCCCGAACGGCCGGGCCCGATCCGTGGTCTCGACGAACAGCTCCGGCCGGGACACCCGGTCGATCTCGGTGACCACCGCGAGGTCGGCCAGGAGCCGCGCGATGCTCACCAGCCCGGCGCCGGCGGTTGCGGCCAGCCCGAGCACCGGGCGGACCAGGGCGAGGGCCAGCGCCAGCAACCCGGGCAGCACGGCCACCCAGCCGGCCACCGCGAACCCCGACGCCGGCGCCCCGTCGGCCGGGCGCGCCACCCCGAACGAAGGGCCCAGAGCGGCGGCCACCCCGGCGCCGAGCAGCAGGGCGGCCAACACGATCGCCGGACGGCGGGAACCGACCACCCGGGAATCGGCGCTGGTCACGGAGCTCCCCCGGTTGTCGGGCAGCGTCGGACCCGCCGCGTTCCGGATGCGCCGGGAGGAGGCTCGAGCACGGTTCCGACCGTAGCAACTGGGTACGACACCGGCCCCGTCGTGGGCGATGATCGACGGGTGATCCCGGTGCTCGGCTACGCTGTTCTCGCCGCCGGCCTGCTGCTTGCCCTGTGGACCGGGATCCAGGCGGCCCGCCGCCGGCCGACGACCGACGCGCAGATGATCGGCGCGATCGTCGTCGAGGCGGCGCTGCTGGTGCAGGTGGTGATCGCGCTGATACGGCTGATCGGCGGACGGCAGCTGAACGAGCGGGTCACCTTCGTCGCCTATTCGATCGGGGTCCTGCTGGCCCTGCCGCTGGGCTTCTATCTGGCGCGGGAGGAGCGGACCCGTTGGGGATCGCTGTGCCTGTGCTTCACTGCTGTGGTGGTCGCGGTGATGGTGCTCAGGCTCCTGCAGCTCTGGCAGGCCCCCGTTGGCTGAGCATCCGGCGCTGGACGACAGACCCGACGACGAGTGGGCGGACCAGGTCGCAGAGGCGCCACCCACCGGTCCGCGCCGAATCCTGATCGCGCTGTACCTGGTGTTCGCAGTGGCCGCGACGGCCCGCGGAGTGGTGCAGATCGCCACCAAGTTCGACCAGGCTCCGCTGGCGTACGTGCTGTCGCTGTTCTCCGGCATTGTCTACATCGCGGCCGCGGTCGGGCTGACCACCGACCGGCGATGGTCCCGCCCGCTGGCCTGGGCGGCGGTCGGCACCGAGATGGTCGGCGTTCTGGTGATCGGGCTGGCCTCGATCCTGGACTCGGCCGCGTTCCCGCACGACACCGTGTGGTCCCGGTTCGGCGCTGGCTACGGCTTCGTGCCGATCGTTCTGCCGGTGCTCGGGTTGATGTGGCTGTGGTACACGCGGCCGCACGCCGAGCGAGCAGCCTGACATCGACCGAACTGGTCGACGCCCCTGAAAATGGGGAAGGCCGTTCGCGATGACGGTCGTGCCTTCGGGGCTGGTGGCCTGGGGACCTTCCAGCCCGAGCCGTTGAGCTGCTGATTGTGGACAGCTCCGGAGCCGGTGCCCCGAAATCTGACATTGTCTGGCGGGTGACAGCGCCCGGCCCTGGAGGGGACCATGACCACCATGACGGTGATTCCGCGTGAGGCCGCGGAGTGGACGGTCGACGACCTCGACCGGCTGCCCGACGACGGCCTGCGGTACGAACTGCTCGACGGGATCCTGCTGGTGAGCCCTGCCCCGGCGCGGCTGCATCAGCGTGCCGCCTTCAACCTCGGCGTCCTGCTCCATCGGGTCTGCCCAGCGGGTCCCGAGATCGTAGCGGCGCCCCTGGACTGGCAACCGGACAACAAAACCTCACTGCAGCCCGATGTCATTTGTGCTGGTCGACCGGAACCTGGACACCACCGCGGCACAGTCGATGATCCTGGCCGTGGAGGTGCTCGCCCCATCCACCCGCCGCAAGGACGCGGTCTACAAGCGCTCGAAGTACGAGGACGAGGGCGTCCCGAGCTACTGGATCATCGACCCGGACGAGCCGTCGATGATTGCGTACGAACTCCGCGACGGGCGCTACGCCACCATCGGCGAAGCCACCGGCAGCGCGTCCCTCACCCTGGAGCGCCCCTTCCCGGTGATGATCGTCCCGGCCGACCTGATCCGCTGACTGTTCATAGCTTGGTCATCGGCACGCCGCCGATGAGCATCAGCCGCACCTTCCCGGAGGCGCCGAAGTCGATGGTCGCGGTGGCCCGCTGCCCCACCCCGTCTACGGCGAGAACCTTGCCCAGGCCGTACTTGTCGTGCGATACCCGGTCGCCCACCGCCAGTTCCAGGGTCGGCTTCGACCCGAGCATCGGCCCCCGCCGGGCCCCTGTCCGGGACGGGGAGTTCGAGCCGAACCGGCTCGCCGTCACCGGCGCGGACCGACCCCCGAAACCACCGGAACCGAATCGTGAACGTCGGCTGCCGTAGGTGAAGTCGCCCTCGAAGTCGCTGTCGCCGATGAACCCGCCGGCCCGCGCATCGGCGTCGGTGCGCCGCCACTCGATCAGTTCACGAGGGATGTCGGCAAGGAACCGGGACGCCGGGTTGGCATTCGGCTGTCCCCACGCCGAGCGCATCATCGCCCGGGTCACGTAGAGCCGCTTCATCGCCCTGGTGATGCCGACGTAGGCCAGGCGCCGTTCCTCGGCCAGTTCGGTCTCGTCGCCCAGCGACCGCTGGTGCGGGAAGATGCCGTCCTCCCAGCCGGTCAGGAACACCACCGGGAACTCCAGCCCTTTGGCGGTGTGCAGGGTCATCAACGTGACCATGCCCTCCGCCGAGTCAGGCACCGAGTCCGCGTCGGCGACGAGCGACAACTGCTCCAGGACCGCGAGCAGCAGATCCCCGGCGTCGGGCGGGACGTCCTCGTCAGCATCGACGTCAACATCGACGTCAGCATCGCCGTCGGCGGTCTCGGAATCGGTGGTGCCGAGCGCGGCCAAACCACCTCCGGCGAGCAGGGTTTCGGTGGTCTCCCGGAGCACGCTGACCAATTGGTCCAGGTTCTCCAGGCGGGAACCGTCCTGCGGGTCCTCGGAGTTCTCCAGCTCGGCGCGATATCCGGTGCGTTCCAGCACCGCGGTGAGCAGGTCGGCCGGGTGCATACCGAAGCCGACCTCGGACCGCAGGCCGGACAGCAGTTCCGCGAACGAGGTCAGCGAGTTCGCCGACCGCGCGGCCAGTCCCGGAATCTCGCCGATCCGTTGCAGTGCCTCGCCGAACCCGATCCGCTCCCGCTCGGCGAACACCGACACGGTGGCCTCCGCCCGGTCCCCGATGCCCCGCCGGGGCGTGTTCAGGATGCGGCGCAGGTTGATCTCGTCATCGGGATTCGCGATGGCCCGCAGGTACGCCAGTGCGTCCTTGACCTCCTTGCGCTCGTAGAAGCGCACCCCGCCGACGATCCGGTACGGCATCCCGTTGCGGATGAACACGTCCTCCAGCGCACGGGACGCCGAATTGGTCCGATAGAACACGGCGACGTCCCCGAACACCGCGTCCCCGGCGTCGACCAGTGCGTCGATCTCCTGGCCGACGAACTGCGCCTCGTCGTGCTCGTTGTCGCCGACGTAGCCGGTGATCCGGGTGCCGCCGCCCTGCGCGGTCCACAGGTTTTTCGCCTTGCGGCCGGCGTTACGGGCGATGACCGAGTTGGCCGCGGACAGGATGGTCTGCGTCGAGCGGTAGTTCTGCTCCAGCAGGATCGTCCGCGATTCCGGGTAGTCCCGCTCGAACTCGACGATGTTGCGGATCGTCGCCCCACGGAACGCATAGATCGACTGGTCCGCGTCGCCGACCACCACCAGTTCGGCGGGCGGCACGTCACTCACCGCGGCCCGCACCACCTCGCCGTCCGCGGCGCGCACCTCCCGCTCGTCGTACGAGCCCCCGACCAGCGCCTTGACCAGCAGGTACTGGGCGTGGTTGGTGTCCTGGTACTCGTCCACCAGCACGTGCCGGAATCGTCGCCGGTAGTGCTCGGCCACCGCGGGGTAGCGCTGCAGCAGGAACACCGTCTGCATGATCAGGTCGTCGAAGTCGAGCGCCGAGGCGGACCGCAGCCGCTGCTGATAGCCCTGGTAGACCTGCGCGACGATGGTCGCCTTGTCCGATTCGGCGCGTTCAAGCGCGGTGTCGGCATCGATGAGCTCGTTCTTCAGGTTGGAGATGGCCGCGGCCAGCATCCGGGCCGGGTACTTCTTGGTGTCGATGTTCTGCCCGTTGGCGACCAGCTGGGCCAGCCGCTGCGAGTCGGCCTGGTCGTAGATGGTGAAGGTGGTCTTCAGACCAAGCTGATGCGCCTCGGCCCGCAGGATCCGCACGCACATCGAGTGGAACGTGGACACCCACATCGACCGCGCCCGGCCACCGACCAGGTCGTGGACCCGGTCCTTCATCTCGCGGGCGGCCTTGTTGGTGAAGGTGATCGCCAGGATCTCCCCCGGCTGGGCGCCGCCGACCGCGAGCAGGTAGGCGATGCGGCGGGTCAGCACCCGGGTCTTGCCGGAGCCCGCCCCGGCCACCACCAGAAGAGGTGCTCCACGGTGTTCCACTGCCTGCCGCTGCGGCGGGTTGAGGCCCGACAGCAGCTCGTCGGCCCGTTCGCGGGCCCGCTGCTGCCGCTGGCGAGCGAGGTCGGCCGGTGACGGCTCGGGCTCGGCCAGGCCGAAGACGGGGAGATCGAACAGGCTCGTCATGACGGTGCTCACGCTACCCGCCGACCCCGACAGTCCCCGTGCGCCGCGCGAGCTCCGAGGCTCGATCACCTGTTCGGGCCAGCCCATTCCGAGTTGATCATGGCGCGGTGCCTGACCGTACGCGGCGTGTCGCGGATTCTGTCGGTGTGTCGCCGGCACGCCGTCATGATCAACTCCAGCGCACGGACGAACTCCGGGAATGAGGGATGACGCCGCGGCGCCGGGTGTGTTCTACTGGTTGACATGTCCAGCCACACCGACTCCCGCCGCGCACTTGCTCGGCCGGAGTTTTTCTATGGGTACCGGATCCCGGTGCCCGTTCGAGGCTGAGCAACCCCGCCACGACGACGCCCCGAGGTCCGCGAGACCCGGGGCGTTTTTCGTGCCCCCGGATCGCGGGTCAGGGGCAAGGAGGATCATCATGACCAGTGCCCTGACCGCCCCGCAGCCGATCGCGAGCAAGCTCCCGGTGCACCTGCGGACCAGATCGACCATCACGGAGCCGGCCATCGACGCCAGTGAAACGCCCGAGGAAGTCCCCGTCCCCGACAGTCAGGACGGGATCGACGAACTGCGGCTGGAGATCGACGAGATCGACGCCAAGCTCGTCGAACTGATCCTGCGCCGGACGGCGATCTCCCATGCGATCGGCCGGGCACGCAAGAGCCTGGGTGGGCCGAAGATCGTCTACAGCCGGGAGATGGCCGTGCTGGAGCGCTTCCGTGCGCTCGGTCCGGCCGGCACCGATCTGGGGATGATGCTGCTCGCCATGGGGCGGGGCAAGCTCGGGCGCAAGTAGTCGGCTCAGACCAACCGGCGGTCGGAGGCCCAGCGGGAGAGCTCGTATCGGTTCGACTTCTGCGTCTTGCGCAGCACGCTGGACACGTGTGTCTCCACCGTCTTGATTGAGATGAACAGCTGGGCGGCAATCTCCTTGTAGGCGTACCCACGGGCCAGCAGCTTGAGCACCTCCCGCTCCCGCGGCGAGAGCAGGTCCAGTTCGGGGTCGGTGACCGGCGCGGGACCGCCGCGGTCGGAGAACGCGTCCAGCACGAATCCGGCGAGCCGCGGCGAGAACACCGCGTCGCCGGCGGACACCCGGACCACCGCGTCCGCGAGCTCGCGCCCGGAGATCGTCTTGGTGACGTAGCCGCGCGCCCCGGCCCGGATGACGGCGATGACGTCCTCGGCCGCATCGGACACCGACAGCGCGAGGAACACGACGTCCGGCAGCTTCGCGTGGATCTGCTCGAGCACCGCACGACCACCGCCGTCGGGCATGTGCACGTCCAGCAGCACGACATCGGGCGGGTCGGAGGTGATCCGCACGACCGCCTCCCCGACCGAGCCGGCCTCACCGACCACGGCGATCCGGTCGTCCCCCAGGCCCGCCAGTTCGGCCTTCACCCCGGTCCGGAACAGGGCATGGTCGTCGACGACGAACACATTGACCGGGCCGCTCATGCCGCCGCCCTTCCGGGACAACTCGCAGGCTCGGTGCCACCGCAAGGGGCCCCGGCCTGAAAGTACTGATCGTTCGCTCGGCAAGCCTCGCTCATGCCGCCGCCCTTCCGGGACACCACGCGGGCGCGGTGCCACCGCAAGGGGCGCCGGCCTGAAAGTACTGATCGTTCGCTCGGCAAACCTCGCTCATCTCTACGTTTCCCCTTGCTGGTTCGTGCCGGCCGCCGCGGGAGACCTGCGCGGCTCGTCCTGGCTCACCGGCACGCTCAGCTCCACCTCGGTGCCGTCGCCGGGCGCCGACCGCACGGACGCGGTGCCGCCGTGCCGCTCCATCCGACCACGGATCGACTCGGCAAGTCCACGCCGGTCTGCGCTCACCGCTGCCGGGTCGAAGCCGATGCCGCGGTCCCGGACGAACACGCTGGCCGTGCCGTCCTCGATCTCCGCATAGACGCTGATCTCCTCGACCTGGGCGTGCTTGGCGGCATTCACCATCGCCTCCCGGGTGGCCGCGACCAGCGCGTTCAGGTGCTGGTCCATGCCGACGTCGCCCACGATAACCGGCGTCACCGACTTGTTGTAGGTGTCCTCCACCTCGCCGGCGGCCTCGGCCAGGCTGGCCGCGAATGTCTGATCGGCCGGGGCCGGCGACTCCGCGGTGCCGTAGCCGGCGGCGTATCCGGCCGGCCCGTACAGCCAGGTGCGCAACTGCCGTTCCTGGCTGCGCGCCAGCCGCTGCACCTCCTTGCTGTCCCCGGCCTGCCGTTGGATCAACGCGAGCGTCTGCAGCACCGAGTCGTGCAGGTGGGCAGCGATCTCCGCGCGTTCCTTCTCCCGGATGCGGCCCTGTCGCTCGTCACCCAGGTCCCGGACCAGCCGCACCCACCAGGGGATGGTGATGACGGCGACGCCGACCAGGGTGAGCACGACCGCGAGCAGCGCCGACCGGACGGCGTCGAACTCCAACTGGCCGAGGGCGAACACCGACAGGCCGCCGACGACGAGCACGCAGCCGCCGATCAATCGCCACAGCGATGCCTTGGAGGGTCCGACGATGCCGGCTGCGGTGCGGCGCCAGCGGGCCCGCCGCGCGTCGTCGGCCTCCCGCCAGATGAAGGCGGCGCCGATGGCGGCCAATCCCAGCGGGCCGAGCACGACGCCCAGCGAGTCGCCCAGACCCAACGCGGCGACCACGATCAGGATCGCCACACCCACCGCGGCGATACCCAGCGCCTGTCGCCGCTCGACCGGGCTCACCGGTTCCGGGGCGGGCGCATCCGGGGACGCCTGCGGGACGAAGATCCACAACAGCCCGTATGCGACCACGCCGACGCCACTCATCAGGGCGAGCAGGACGAAGGCGACCCGAACCCACAGCGTCCGCACGTGCAGATGGTCGGCGATGCCGCCGGCCACTCCGCCGAGTACCCGGTAGTCGCGGCGCCGGGTCAGCTTGGGGATGCCGTCCGGGGTGAGCTCGAGGCTGGTACGCGGGGCCGCGTAGTCGGTCACCGGTTCCGCCCCGAGCGCGCCCACCGGCGCAGCGGTGACGATCGGGATCGGGCGGGTCGGTCGGCTGTCCGGCTCGTCGGGCACCCGGCCCGACGCTGCCTGGGCAGCCGGAGCCGCGGGCGGAGTTTCCGTCCGGGACGCGCGGCGCAACGCAGGCAAAGATTTCACCTCTCCAGAGTCACACGTTCCGACCCCGCGTGGTATGCGGGTTCACCCTGGATCCGGGAACCAGGGTCATCCCGGATGGTGCCCGGCGGGTCCGACAGCGCACTCTCGTTGACATGAGCGAGCGCAAGCGAGCGAATCATCGACACCGCGGTGGCGCCTTTCGCCGGGCGACCGAGCCTGCGAGGTGCCCCGGAAAGGCGACACCATGAGCACAGCACACGAACGCCCCTCCGGGCCAGGCGCCGCCGGCGGAGACTGGTGGTCCAGGCGCCCGCGTCGGTCCGGGTCGGATCGCAAGATCGCCGGTGTGGCCGGCGGCCTCGGCCGGGCCTTCGGCGTCGATCCGGTTCTGATCCGAGTGGCGTTCGTCATCCTGACGATCTTCGCCGGATTCGGGCTGCTGCCGTACGTCGCGTGCTGGCTGTTGCTGCCGGCCGACGGGGACGAAGTGTCCCCCGCGGAGTCGCTGCTCGGTCGAGGCCGGTCGGCCACGCCACCGATCCTCGCGGTCGGGCTGGCCATCGTCGCACTGATCTCGATTTTGTCGACGTTCTCCTGGGGGCCGCCGTTCTGGCCGTTGGTGATCGCCGGCTGCGTGGCCATCCTGATCCTTCGCAAGAAGGGTCGCGAATGCTCCGGCCGCGAGGCCAAGCAGTCGTTCGATCAGTGGTCCGCCAAGGCCGCCGAGGCCGGCCGGTCCTGGGGCGAGCAGGCCGAACAGTGGGTCGCCCGCCAGCCGTGGTCCGGCTCCGGCACCCAGCAGCAGTCACAGTCGCCGTTCGAGAAGCCCGCGTTCTGGGACGAGTCACGGGACGAACAGCACGCGGCCGACCCGACCCGGGTGAACCTGCGCAAGGACGGCACCACCACCGCGGACCAACCGGCGGCGCCCCAACCGCCCTCCTGGGATCCGCTGGGCGTCGCCCCGTTCGCCTGGGATCTGCCGGAACCGACGCCCGCTGAACCACCGCCCCCGGCCCGTCGGCAGCGCAGCGTCATCGGTCGGATCACGTTGGGGATGGTGCTGCTGGTCGGCGGTCTGGCCACGGTCGGCGCGGTGCAGGGCTGGTGGGCGCTGACATGGGCCGGTGTGTCCGCCGTCGCACTGACGATCGTCGCAATCGGCCTGCTCATCGGGTCGCTGCGCGGCGAGGGCCGCTCCCTCATCGGGCCGGGCATCTTCCTGTCGCTGGTCACGCTCGCACTGACCATCACCGGCATCAGCGGGACCACCGGCTACGGCCAGCAGACCTGGGTACCGACCAGCGTCGCCGCCGCCGAGCAGGATTTCGTGCTCAACGGCGGCCAGGGCACCCTTGACCTGCGGCGGCTGGACCTCGAGGCGGGCCAGACCGTCGACACCGAGGTCACTGTCCGAGCCGGGCAGGCCACCGTCATCGTGCCCACGGAGGCGACCGTGAACGTCACCTGCACCGCCAACGCGGGTGAGATCGACTGCCTGGGCGAGGTCAAGGACGGACTGCAGCAGGAGATCACGCGGACTCAGCAGGGATCGCCTGACGAGGGCACGATCAACCTGACGGTGCACGTCGGGGCCGGGCAGGGGACGGTGCGCAATGGCTGACACCACAGCGGCCAAGCGGCGGCGCGGGGTCAACTGGATCGGGCTGCTGTTCTCCCTGATCTTCCTGTCGATCGCCTCCGTAGGGTTCTCCGGTGACCCGTGGTGGCTGTTCACCGAGACGACCAAGTGGGTGCTCGCCGGAATCGTCGCCGCGATCGGCATCGGGCTGTTGCTCACCGCGCTGCCCCGCGGGGGCCGAAAGAACACCTGAGCACGATTCGAAACCGCCCCGCCTCCATGCCGGAGGTGGGGCGGTCGGTCGTTGCGCCGTGGTCGCCCGGCGTGGCACCCGCATCGCGTTGGTCGCGTCGACAAGGCCACGGATACCGCGAGCTTGAGGAGGCGCAGGTCAGCTGGCCGCGTGGCTGGGTCGGTGAAATCCACTTGAGCAGTCTTCTTCGACTGCTGGAGTGGATTTCGGACGACCAGCGGTGACCAAGATCGTGCCCGATGGGCGGCCATCGGCGACCTCGGACGTCAGCGACTCGCCTCGGCTACCAATGGGATGCCTTGCCGGTAGGTCGGCACGGCAGGCGCCCAGCCCAGCTCGCGCTTGGCCTTGGCGTTGGAGACACGCATCGACGTGGTCATGATCGAGTGGAGGTAGGGAATCGGCCGCAGCACCCACGTGGGCACGCGCCACGGCCGACGGGCCCGGAGCTCGGTCGCGAACGCGTTCAGGTAATCGGCCCATTGCACCGGTTCGTCGTCGACGATGTTGTAGGACTGGCCGGCACGACCCTTGTCCAGGGCGGCCACGGTCGCACCGGCAGCGTCCTCGATGTAGATGAAGCTGGCAAGCCCGCCAACGGAGGACGGCACCGGCAACCGGCGCTTGCGCAACAGGTCGATGATCATCCGGGTGAAGGCGTCGTGGCCGTAGAACAGGCCGTAGCGCAGTGCGATGCCGTCCATCTCGTCGGCGGAGAACACCTGCTCCTCGGTAGAGCGCATCGCGGCGATCGCGGGCCCGAGCGAGCCGGGTACTGGTTCGCCGAACGGGTCGTTCTCGGTCAGCACGTGCGGGCCGTGATCCCGATAGCCGTACCCGAACACGATCGATTGGGTCAGGAAGCGATGCGCGTCGACCGCCCGGGCTGCCGCGAGCAGGTTGGCGGTTCCGGTTGTCCGCAGGGCGTTCGTGCCCTGCATCGCCTCCCGCATCTTTGTGGTGCCCAGCGCAGTCAACTCGTGCACGACCGCGTCGGCCCGCACACCGCCGACCGCGGCCAGCAGGCTGTCGCGGTCCATCACATCGGCCACCACGGCCTGGGCGCCGACAGCGCGGAGTCGCGCGGCGTTGGCCTGGCTTCGCGTGACGCCGACGACCTCGTGACCAGCGGTGATGAGCTGCTGGGTGAGCGGTGTACCGATGGCGCCCGAGGCGCCGGCAAGCAGTACTCGCATGGTCCGATCCCTTCGTGGTCTCCCGGTGGCTTACCCATGTGGACAAGTCGCAGGCCCGGCATGTGACACCCGGGCGGTGTGACGCCTCCCACAGCACCTGTGCTGCGGAACGCGCCAGGCCGGCGCGTTCTTACCGCAGTAGTTCGCACCGCGGTATGCTCGGGACGTGAAGGTCGACAAGCTCAGCGTGTCGTTCGACCCCGATCTCGGGGACGCGGTCCGGGCTGCGGCACGGCAACGTGGCGGCGGCGTCTCGAAGTGGCTGGCCGAAGCCGCAGCGGCCAAGTTGCGCACCGAGGCCCTGGCCCAGTACTTGGACGACTGGGAGGCTGAGCACGGCAAGCTCACCGCAGGCGAGTTGACAAAGGCTGCCTCCGAACTGGCACTGCCGAAGCCGGCGCCCAGCCGGCCGACCGCATGAGCGAGCGCCAGCGAGCGAACCATCAACACAGTCAGGCCGGCGCCCCCTTCGGGGCGACCGAGCTTGCGAGGTGCCCCGGAGGTGCGGCGGCATGAGCGCGATCGTGCTGGACGCCGGTGCCTTCATCGCGGTGGATCGCGGAGATCGGGCGATGGCGGCACGCCTGCGCGTGGCTCAACATGCCGGACTGGAACTGCGAAGCACCGGTGTTGTGATCAGTCAGGTGTGGCGCGATCCCACCGGACGACAAGCCAACCTCGCTCGTCTGCTCAAGTCCGTCGACGTCAGGGCCATTGACGACCGGCTGGGCCGGCAAGCCGGCGTCCTACTGGGCCATGCCGGCACGAGCGACGCTGTCGACGCCACTGTGGTGGCCGTGGCTGCGACAGGTGACCGCATCCTGACCAGCGACAGCGAGGACATCCAACCGCTCGTCGCGGCGTCCGGCCGGTCAATACTCGTCATTCCCTGCTGACGAAAGGCAGGACAGCGCATAGGTTGCGGTAGGCCCCGCTAGCCCAGGCCGAGCGCGGCCCGTAGCCGTGCCGGGCTCATCGTGCCCGGTTGGCCGTCGTCCTCCGGGAACGAGTCCAGCAACCGGATCAGGTCGGGGCGCCGCGTCGGATCGCCTGCGCACTCGCGCGGCGTGTGACCGGCCAGCGCGGGAATCGGCTCGTCGAGCCAAGTCTCCTCGTACTTGGCCGTGAACTCGTCCATGGCCGCGGCGACCGCCGGATCGGAGGCCGGGTCGATGAAGGTGGTCGGCTCTGCTGAGCTGCGCTCCGCGAGCCGCCGGGCCGCCGTGAGATCTGCGACGGGCTCACGGGTCTCGCGGAGCACCGTCGCCGACGGGTCCAGCTTGCGAATCGTGGCCAGGACGCGCTCGAAGCGGGCTTCGCTGTTGGCGTGGATTCCGAGCTCGTCACCGGCCAGCTCGAGGTTCGCCCGGATCCGCTCCATGCCGTGGGTGATCACGTGCTCGAACCATGCCGACGTGCCGTCCGCCGCGTCGTCGCGGGGATCGTATTCGTCGTCGAGCCCATCGCTCAGGGCAGCCGGATCGGCGACCCGCAACGTCGCATCGCACATCACCAACGTCTCACCCTCGGTGTTCCTGAGCGTCGGCGGGGCGAAACGGCGGGACAGGAACGTCACCAGCTCGACGGGGGCGGGCTCGTCGTCGAGCAGGGCGATCAATGCGTCCCGCTCGCCGATGGCCACCGGTTCCATCCCGCCGAAGATCTGCATCGTGTCGCCGGCCGGAACGACGCGGGCGCAGTACAGCTCGCCCACCTTGACCTGCCTGCTGGCGGTCCGTTCGCGCACTTCGTGGACGTCGCCGGTGCGCACGTCGCGCATCGTCATTGCGTGACCGCGGCGAACGGAGACCACCTCGTGCACCGACCGCTGGACGAGCAGCCATTGCGCGGCAAGCAGTCGTTCGTCCTCCGGCAGCAACGAGCCACGCACCCCAAGGAATTCGTCGAACGCGCCGCCCTCGAACAGGACGGCATCGCCGACGATGGCGTCGCTGACCGCCCGCGCGAACCCGTCGGGTGAGTCCCAGTGCCGCGATCGCGCCTGTGCGGTATCGATGAGCAGCGGGGCGAACGGGCCGTCCAGGAGGTCGGCCCCCGCCTTCTGGTACAGCCATGCGGCACGTTCGGCCAGTGGCAACTGCTCGCGGTGCAGGTGGCACACCTTGTACTTGCGTCCCGAGCCGCACCAGCACGGTTGATTGCGGCCGATTTCCGGACGTGGGGTCGGCTGAAAATGCTCGAGCAGCTGCACCAGTTGGTGATCCTGCGGCACCCCGGCACGCCGCAGCAGGGCCAGTCCGCGCTCCGCATCGCCGCGGTCGCTTGCGTACCGGGCCAGCGACATCAGCGTCAACGGCCAATACGGGTCGAGCGTCTCCGCGGCCTCGTAGGTCTGCTCGGCCCGCTCGATGTCACCGAGCCGCTCGTGCGCGATCGCCCGCAGCCATCGTAGGGCCGGGCGCGCCCCCCGCGGCGCCATCGGCTCGACCGATTCGGCGAAGAGCCCCAACGCGGCGGTCGCACGATCATCCGCAGAATCCGTCTCGGCCAGGATGGCCGCGGCGACAGCCGGCTCAGCGAGGAATTCCAGCGTTGCCCGAACCGTCACATGCTCCGCATTCGGCTCATGGTCGGCGATCAGCTGCTGGTCGGCGTCAGGTTGCTGCGCGCTGCTCGTCGGCTCGACATCCACCTGCGGCAGCTGATCGATGAGGCCACGTAGCTCTTCCGGGTCGCCACTGTCCGCGGCGTCAAGGTAGGCGTCCACCACTTCGCGCGTCCGCTCGTACAACGTCACCGTTGCCACGACCGCGAGCGCCTCGTCGTCGGCCAGTTCGTAACGCGACTTGATCGTCTCGACCCGCCGTTGCATCCGCCACGCAGCGAAATCGAAACCGGCGCCGGCAATCCAGTCGCCCTGAAGGATCAGGCCGCCGGCCGAGAGCAGTTCGCCCAGCGGCGCCACCGGCTCGCGGAACAGGTCGTGGTCCCCGGCGCACAGCATCCAGATCGCGTCGTCCAACATCTCGGGTTCTTCAGGACGTTCGGAGAGCACTGCGGACAGCGCCGCACCGATCTCGGATGTCCTCAGTCCTTCGACAGCGGAGAGCTCGAAGCCGCCCGACGTGACACGCAACCCGACGACGTCACCGGCCGCGACACCCAATCCGGCGAGACGCCCCGGCTCGAACAGCAACGCCCCGTCGCCATCGATTGCCGAAGCGGGCACGCCGCGCTCCGTGAGTACATCGCCGTCGAGCAACGGCGAGACGTCCGCGATCGGCGAGCCGTCGGTCAGTCGCTGGAAGGTCGGGCTCTCGGTGAGAATCGACACCGGCGCCAGATCGACGCCGAAAGCGATCACGTCGCACTGGGCCTCCAGTGCGCTCAGACGGTGGGTGAAGACTCTCCCTTCGAGCAAGCCAGGAAGCCACGTCCACCGCTCGTCGCCAAGCGGCAGGAACAGTTCGGCCTCGTTGTCGAGGATCCCGGCGAGCATGTCCTCCGGCTCGGGCCCGAGGTCGATACCGTCCGCGACGAGCGCGTCAGACAACTCGTCCTCCGTCATCGGACCGCGCGAGGAAAAGGCCTGTCGAACGGCAGCTGCGAGTGCCTCGTAGGAAGTACTGGACATGGCAGCAGACGCTACCCGCCGGGTCGGGGTGACCATGAC
>JBIOVW010000345.1:0-2001 GCA_044867945.1 Nakamurella sp.
GCGACCGCGGTCACCGACGTCCGCCTCGGCACGATGGACCGGGAAGGGCTGCGGGACTGGATCAACAAGCGCCCGGAGATAGCCGAGCAGCTGCTCCGGGTGCTCGCCCGCAGGCTGCGCCGGACGAACAACGCGTTGGCCGACCTGATCTTCACCGACGTGCCCGGCCGGGTGGCCAAGGCGCTGCTGCAGCTGGCCCGACAGTTCGGGCAGCAGGAGGGCGGGCACCTGCGGGTGACCCACGACCTCACCCAGGAAGAGCTGGCCCAGCTGGTCGGCGCGTCCCGGGAGACCGTGAACAAGGCGCTCGCCGATTTCGGACACCGCGGCTGGCTGCGCCTGGAGGGCAAGAGCGTGGTGCTGCTGGACACCGAGCGCCTGGTCCGCCGCGCCCGCTGAGGACTGCGCTGAGCAATCCGGCTCCTCCGTCGCCGGATTGCTTGCGCCCGGTCCTCCTGTACTGGATGGCGGCCTCGCAGGCTTGGCCGACTCTAGCCCGGTCGGCCCGGCGCGGTGAACACGCTCACCGTCACCGCCAGGGTGACGCCGGTGACCTCCTCCAGGTCGGCGACGGCCGCGCGGCGGCGCTCCGTCGGCAGGTGGTGCGCGGACGGCCCCATCCGGATCAGCAGGTCGACGTCGTCCCTGGTCAGCCGCATCATGTGGCGCACGTCGGTGCGTCCGGCCGGCTCCAGGCCGACCAGCTGGTCGGGCAACCGCAGGGCCTTGTCCGGTTCAACGCTCAGCAGGTGGATGCGGCTGCGCAGTTCGGCCTGATGCTCGGGCGTCGGCGTGACCACCACCGCGCGACCGCCAGGGCGCAGCACCCGGCCCACCTCGGCCCCCGTACGTGGGGCGAAGACCGACAGCAGGGTCCCGACGACGCCGTCGCGGACCGGCAGCCGGGACCAGGCGTCGGCCACCACCGAGCCCACCCGCGGGTGCACCCGGGCGGCGCGGCGGGCGGCGTACTTCGACGTGTCGATCGCCAGACCCACCGCCTGCGGGCGGTGCTCGACGACGTCCCGGAGGTGATGGCCGGTGCCTGCACCCAGCTCGAGCACGGGGCCGTCGCCGGCGGCCGCCACGATGGCCGCCGTCATCGGGGCGAAGTGCCCGGCGCTCAGGAACGCCTGCCTGGCCGCCACCATGTCGGCCGTGTCCCCGGTGTCCGTCCGAGCGCCGGGTCCAAGCAGCGTCAGCTGGCCCTGCCGCGCGATGTCGAACCGGTGACCGGAGTCGCATCCGACGACCACCTCGTCATGCCGGGTCAGTGGGCGGGCGCAGTGCGGGCAGGCCAGCAGCGGCAGGGCCGCATCCAGGCCCGCGGTCACGGGCCCCCGCGCAGGTACTCCAGTTGCGCGGCGACCGAATGCTCGGCGGCCCGGCGGACCGAGGCGTCGACGTCGTGGTAGACGACGTCGGTGACCGCGCCCACCTCGGCCGCCCGGGCATCCACGTCCAGGCGCACCAGGGCCTGGCGGATCTGGTCCAACCGCTGTTCCCGGTGGGCCAGGTACTCGGCGGCGACCGCCCGCAGGTCGGGCAGCTGCGGGCCGTGCGCGGGCAGCACGTACGCGTGCCCGAGCCCGGCCAGCACCCGCAGCGTGCCCAGGTAGTCGCGGAGGCTGCCGTCCGGCGGCGCGATGACCGTGGTGCCGCGGCCCAGGATGGTGTCCCCGGTCAGGATGGAGCCGTCCGGCCGGTCCGCCGAGTCGGGCGGCAGCAGGAAGCAGACCGAGTCGGCGGTGTGTCCGGGGGTGGCCAGCACCCCGACGTCCAGCCCCGCCGCGCGGACCGTCTCCCCGTCCCGCAGCGGGTCGGCGCCGACGCAGAAGGCGGGATCGGCGGCGCGCACGGGCGCCCCGGTGATGGCGGCGAGGGCGGTCGCACCCTCGGTGTGGTCATGGTGCCGGTGGGTGATCAGGATGAGCTCGATGTCACCGACCGCGGCCAGGGCATCAAGGTGACCGACATCGGCCGGACCGGGATCGACGATCA
>JBIOVW010000346.1:0-3410 GCA_044867945.1 Nakamurella sp.
ACACGCTGCTGTCCGCCCCCCAGGGCGAGCACACCCCCGTCGCGCGGCCCCTGTCCCTGCTCACGGGCAAGGCCATGCAGATCCACTGGTCGGCGAACTGGGACGACAACCTCGGCGGTGCCGCGGAGATCGTGGCCGGTGATCCGGTGCTCGCCGAGGTGAGCGAGCAGGTCCGGCTCGAGATCGAGCAGGCGTTCATGTTCTACCTGCCCCGGATCTGCGAGCACTGCCTGAACCCTTCCTGCGTGGCGTCCTGCCCGTCCGGGGCGATGTACAAGCGCGCCGAGGACGGCATCGTGCTGGTCGACCAGGACAAGTGCCGCGGCTGGCGGATGTGCGTGTCCGGCTGCCCGTACAAGAAGGTCTACTTCAACCACCGCACCGGCAAGGCCGAGAAGTGCACGTTCTGCTACCCGCGTATCGAGGTGGGCCTGCCGACCGTGTGTTCGGAGACGTGCGTGGGCCGGCTACGCTACCTGGGCCTGCTGCTGTACGACGCGGACAAGGTCCTGGAAGCGGCGTCCACCGAGAACGAGCAGGACCTGTACCAGGCTCAGCTGGACCTGCTGCTGGACCCGTTCGACCCCGCAGTGGCAGCCGCCGCCCGGGAGAACGGGATCAGCGACGAGTGGCTCGAGGCGGCCCGCAAGTCCCCGGTGTACGCGCTGATCCACAAGTACCGGGTGGCGCTGCCGCTGCACCCGGAGTACCGCACCATGCCGATGGTCTGGTACGTGCCGCCGCTGTCACCGGTGGTCGACGCGATCAGCCGGGAGGCACACGACGGCGAGGACGTGAACAACCTGTTCGGTGCGATCTCCGCGCTGCGCATCCCGATCCAGTACCTGGCCGGGCTGTTCACCGCCGGCGACACCGCACCGGTGGACCGGGTGCTGCACACCCTGGCCGCGATGCGGTCGTACATGCGCGACCACAACCTCGGCCGGGACGCCGACCCGTCCATCCCGGCATCTGTCGGCATGAGCGAGGAGACCATGTACGAGATGTACCGGCTGCTCGCGGTCGCGAAGTACGAGCAGCGGTACGTCATCCCGACCGCGTACGCGGCGCAGGGACACCGGCTGGAGGAATCGGTGACGGACTGCGCGCTGGACTTCGATGGCGGTCCGGGCATGTACGAGTCGGGCCCGTTCGGCGAGGCCAGCGGAGCGCCGGTGCCGGTGGCGGTGGAGACGTTCCAGGCGCTGCGCGAGCGGCAGACCACCGATCACATGGGCGTGAGCGCCGGTCACAACTCGCGGGTGAATCTGCTCAACTGGGACGGCAAGGGCACGCCGGAGTCGATGTTCGAGCCGCGGCCGGGTTCGCCCCGCGCGAACGGTGGTGGCGCATGAGGTTCCGCCGAAGGGGTGCGGACGAGCGCACGGCCGACCGGCGGGTGGTCTGGCAGGCCGCGTCCCTGCTGCTCGCCTACCCCGACGAGGCGTTCGCGCAGCGACTGTCGCTGGTCGAGGCGGCGGCTGGCGCCCTGCCGGCGCCGGCGGGGGATCCCCTGCGGGAGTGCGTGAGCCGGCTGGCCGCGCTCGATCCGGTGGACGCCGCCGTCCGGTATGTCGACACGTTCGACTGGCGCCGTCGGCGCACATTGTTCCTGACCTACTACACGGCCGGGGACACCCGGGGCCGCGGGATGGCGCTGCTGGAGTTCGCCTCGGCCTACCGGGCCGCGGGCGCGATTCCGCCGGCGGGGGAGCTGCCGGACCACCTGGCGGTGGTGCTGGAGTTCGCGGCCACGGTCGACGAGGACGCCGGCTTCCGGCTGCTGGCCGCCCACCGGACGTCCATCGACCTGCTGCTGGACGGGTTGCGGCGGTTGGACTCGCCGTACGCTGCGGTGATCGCCACGGTGGCCTGGACACTTCCGCCGCCGAGCGAGCAGGACCTGCTGACCGCGCGACGGTTGGCGATGCAGGGACCGCCCGCCGAGGCGGTCGGCCTGGACCCGTACCCCGTGCCCGGTGCGCCGAGCCGTCCGGCGCCGGTGGACCTCGAGCTCACTACGAATCCGAGATTGCTTGCCGGAAAGGCGTCGTCATGAGCGAGGCTCGCCGAGCGGACGGTCAACACAGTCAGGCCGGCGCCCCGTTCAGGGCGACCGAGCTTGCGAGGTGCCCTGGAGGTGCGGCGGTATGAGCGCAGGTGCGCTGTTCTGGTCGATCGTGCCGTACGTGACGATCGCGATTCTGGTGGTGGGCCTGTGGTGGCGGTACCGCTACGACAAGTTCGGCTGGACCACCCGCAGTTCGCAGCTGTACGAGAGCCGGCTGCTGCGGATCGGCAGCCCGCTGTTCCACTTCGGGATCCTGGTGGTGATCGTCGGGCACGTCATCGGCCTGGTGATCCCCGAGTCTTGGACGCATGCGATGGGCTTGAGCGAGACCGCCTACCACGTGCAGGCCGTCCTGCTGGGCACGATCGCCGGGGTTTGCACGTTGGTCGGGGTCAGCATCCTGGTGTACCGACGCCGCACCAAGGGTCCGGTCTTCATGGCCACCACCCGCAATGACAAGCTGATGTACCTGGTGCTGATCCTGGCGATCCTCGCCGGCCTGGCCACCACCATGGTCGGCTCGGGAATCATCGGCGAACCCTACAACTACCGGGAATCGGTTTCGGTCTGGTTCCGATCGATCTTCATCCTGCAGCCGGACGGCGAAGCGATGGCCGGGGCCCCGTTCAGCTACCAGCTGCACGCGATCATCGGCATGGTGCTGTTCGCTCTCTGGCCGTTCACCCGGCTGGTGCACGCCTTCAGCGCGCCGGTGGCGTACCTTTTCCGGCCCTACATCGTCTACCGGTCCCGGGCGGCGGCCCGCCCCGGTGAACCGGTGGGCTCGAGGCCACGACGCAGAGGATGGTGACCCATGTGTAGTTACTGCGGCTGCCGCAACATCCCGATGATCGCCAAGCTGACCAAGGAACACGAGGACATCGCGGCCTGTGCCTACAAGCTGACCGCCGCGCACCGGGACGGTGACGTGGCGGCAGGCCGGGCGGCCGCGCAGGAGCTGGGGAGCAAGCTCCACCCGCACGCACGGCGGGAGGAGAACGGGGTGTTCGCCGAACTGAAGAAGGACGACCTGTTCACCGAACACGTGCAGGAGCTGTGCGCCGAGCACGACGAACTCGACCGGCACATCGACGCGATCATCGCCGGGGACCTGTCCTACGTGCCGAACCTCGTGCTGCTGCTCAAGAGCCACATCGACCGGGAGGAGAACGGGCTGTTCCCGTCCGCGCTTGCGTACCTGAGCGACGACCAGTGGGAGAACATTCACTCACCGATGCTGATGCAGGAGGACTGACCACCGCGCCCGCACCGAGTTGATCAAGGGACCCCACCCCCGTACCGAGTTGATCATGGGATTGGGGTGGTTATGACGGCGTCA
>JBIOVW010000347.1:0-3488 GCA_044867945.1 Nakamurella sp.
GCGGGACGATCAGCAGCGGCCGCTTGTAGACCTTCTCGGTGGTCGGCGTGTACTGGATGAGCTGGATGAGCTCGTTCTGCAGGACCACGCTGCCCGGGGTCGTGCAGACGTTCTTGCCGACCTCGAACGCCGTCTCGTCGGTCATCGAGATTCGGCCCCTGGCCAGGTCCTCGGTGAACAGTTTCATGCCCTCGGCCAGGCTGGCCCCGCCGGTTTCGATGGCGAGTTGCAGTGCCTCCGGGTTGGTCGCCAGGGTGTTGGCCGGACTCAGCGCGTCCGCGACCTGCCGCAGCGCGAAGCTCCACTGGGCCCTGGATCGCTCGTCGATCGGTGCCGCGTTCAGTGCCTTCTGGGCGAGCTCGGTCTGGGCCAGGTAGGTCTTGGCGACCAGTTCGTAGCGGGGGTCCTCGGTCCACGCCTCGCTGCTGAACCGCCGGTCCTTCAGGTCGGACTTCTCGCCGGCGGCGCCGGCGAACGGTGCCCAGAACGCCTTCATGGTCTGCGTCTGCCACTGCGTCATCTGGGCCACGGCCTGGGTCCAGGGTGCGGCGGCGGCGGACACCGCGGCCGAGGTGTTCGCGACGTCACCCATCGGCCAGAGGACCATAGGCTTCTGGGTCTTGATCAGGTCGGTGAGCCAGGCGGTGGGGTCCGGCACGGGTGAGTTCATCGTGGGCTCCATGGTGATCGCGGCATGAGCAGTAAGAGCCTGCCACGTTGTGCACGGAGATGCCGTACGTGTCCCGCTGGGTGGTGCGGACGTGCCGCGTGGTGTCATCCTGACGCCATCCGTGGTGGCTATTGACACCACTGCGTCACGGGGTGGATAGTCAGTGCATGACTAATTCGGGCTCGGGTCGGCGGCCCGTCGTGCGCCCGACGCCGCTGACCCTGATGGTGCTGGTGCTGCTGGCCGAGGCGCCGATGCACCCGTACGAGATGCAGCGGGTGATGCAGGCGCGGGGCAAGGACAACGTGGTGCGGGTGCAACGGGGCTCGCTGTATCCGGCGGTCGAGCGCCTCGCGGCGGCCGGATTGATCGAGCCGGCGGAAACCGAACGAGCGGGCCGGCGACCGGAGCGGACGGTCTACCGGATCACCGAGGACGGTCGGGAGACCGCCGAGTCGTGGCTGAGCACGATGATCCGGACGGTCCGCAACGAATTCCCCGAGTTCCCGGCGGCGCTGTCGTTCCTGCCGTTGCTGTCCGACCAGGACGTCCGCGCCGAGCTGACCGTCCGGCTGGTCTCGCTCGGCAAGGGCATCGCCGCCATCAGGTCGGTGACCGAGGACCTCAACGACCGATTCCGGCTCCCGCGGCTGTTCCTGATCGAGGCCGAATACCAGCTGGCGATGCTGCAGGCCGAGCACGACTGGGTGAGCTCCGTCGTCGACGACCTCGCCGAAGGCCGGTTGAGCTGGGACGACGAGCAGATCCGGGAATGGGCGGACGACATCGCGCGGCGGGCCGGCGTCATTCCCGGTATGCCCCGGCCGATGCCGGGGGATCGACCCCCTTGACCGGGCAGGAAGGGGTCGGTGACGTGCGCCAACACGTCACCGGCCCGCGACGGGCGATACCGCCCGCCCACACCGCAGCAGCGGATCCCGAGCCATCGGACATCAACCACTCGACAGTGCAAGGAGATTTTCCCATGCCCGCAGCACCCTCGGCATCGGTCACCGCGACCGGTGTCCCGATCCACGGCCACCGGCCCGTCCGGCCGACCCTGGTCATCACCGTCTTCTGCCTCGGTCTGTTCATGACCCTGCTGGACATCACCATCGTCAACATCGCCATTCCCGACCTGGTGACCGATCTGAACGCCACGCTGGAGACCGTGCTCTGGGTGGGGTCGGCCTACTCGCTGACCTACACCGTCCTGCTGATCACGGCCGGGCGGCTCGGCGACATCCACGGCCCGCGGCGGCTGTTCCTCATCGGCCTGAGTGTGTTCACGCTGGCCAGCCTGGCCTCCGGGATGGCCCAGACGCCCGGTCAGCTGATCGCGTTCCGCGCGCTGCAGGGCGTCGGCGCGGCGCTGCTGGCCCCGCAGGGGTTGCCGCTGATCACCTCGATCCTGCCGGCCGCCAGGCGCGGGCCGGCGTTCGCGGCCATCGGAGTCATGTCCGGGCTCGGCGTGGTGGCCGGGCCGACGCTCGGTGGATTCCTGGTGACGAACGTCGGCTGGCGGTGGATCTTCTTCCTGAACATCCCCATCGGCATCGCCGCGTTCGCGCTGGCCTTCCTGTTCATGCCCGACGTACGACCCGGCGTCCGGCACCGGCTGGACCTGCCCGGGGTCGCGCTGCTGACGACCGGCCTGTTCGGTGTGGTGTTCGGCCTGATCGAGGGCGAGCGGTACGACTGGGGCACGGTGGTCGGATTCGTGACGATCCCGCTGATCATCGGCTGCGGAGGGCTGTTGCTCGTACTTTTCGTCTGGCGACAGGCGCGGACCCAGGACCGCGAGCCGCTGCTGACGTTCGCCGTGTTCGCGGACCGCAACTTCACGGTGATGACGCTGGTGCTGCTGGCCATGGGCTTCGCGATGGTGGGCGTGTTCCTGCCGCTGACCATCTACTACCAGTCGGTGCTGGGCCTGACCGCGATGGCCGCGGGGCTGGTGATCGGCACCCAGTCGGTGGCCATGATGATCACCTCCGGGGTGGTCGGCGGGCTGTCCGGGTCGGGCCGGATCAGCATGAAATGGGTTCTCATCGCGGGGCTGCTGCTGTTCGCCACCGGCATGGTCTACGTCGTGTGGATCGCCACCCCCGACTCGGGGCAATGGACGTTGGTGCCCGGCCTGGTCACCGCCGGCCTCGGGTTGGGCTGCGTCTGGACGCCGGTGTTCGGGCTGGCCACCCGGGACATGCCGCCGTCCCGCGCCGGGATCGGCGCCGGCGTGCTGGACACCGTGCAGGAGTTCGGAGCCGTGCTGGCCACGGCGGTCCTCGGCGCCCTGCTGGCCAACCGGCTGGCCGACGCCCTGGTGACCCAGGCCGCCGCGGCGGCCGCCGCATTGCCCGAGGCGGCGCGGGAGCCGTTCGTGGCGGGCATGACCCAGGCCGCGAGTGGCGGGCTGCACGTCGGGGCCGGCCAGACCGAAGCGGCGCTGCCGGCCGAAGTTCCGGCCGCGGTGGCGGAGCAGATCTCGGCCGCCGGGCACCGGGCGTTCGCGACCGCGTTCACCGAAGCGATGGACCCGGTGATCCTGGTGGCCGTCGGGGTGATCCTGGCGGCGGCCGTCGCGGTGCTGTTCGTCCGGTCCAAAGGTGCGGCGCCGGCGCCGGCGGCAGTGGCCGAGGTGGTCGACGCGCCTTGACCCAGGTGTCCCTGGCCGGCGGTTCGAGCCCGGTTGTCACATCTTCGCGGCCGGTGGTGCTCTACCGGTGTGGACTCCGTGGTGCACGGTGGGAGCGCACGTGCCGCGGCCCCGCCCAGGAACGAACGCGGCACGGCGACCGGGCGTGATGCCATCGGA
>JBIOVW010000348.1:0-2914 GCA_044867945.1 Nakamurella sp.
CTTGATGCCGCGGCGGCGGAACGCCCGTTCCAGCAGCTTGGAGGAGGACTCGTCCTCCAGGGGCAGCAGGTGCGGCAGTGCCTCGACGACGGTGACGTCGGCGCCGAAGGAGCGCCAGACGCTGGCGAACTCGACGCCGATCACTCCGCCGCCCAGAACCACGACCGAGGACGGCACCCGGTCCAGCAGCAGGGCGTGGTCGCTGCTGATCACCCGGTCGCCGTCGATGGTCAGGCCGGGCAGCGATTTCGGCTGGGATCCGGTGGCCAGCAGGATGTGCCGGCCGGTGAGGACCTGGCCGTCGACCCGGACCGAGGTGGGTGAGGCCAGGACACCGTGACCGGTGACGTAGCTGATGTTCTTGGACTTGACCAGCCCCTGCAGGCCGGCGTGCAGTTTGCGGGTGACACTGTCCTTGTACTTGTGCACGCCGGGGATGTCGATGCCGGTCAGTTCGGCGGTGACGCCGAACTGGGCGCTTTCCCGGGCGGTGTCGGCGACCTCGGCGGCGTGCAGCAGCGCCTTGGTCGGGATGCAGCCCCGGTGCAGGCAGGTGCCGCCGAGCAGGTCCTGTTCCACCAGGGCGACGGACTGGCCGAGTTCGGCGGCCCGCAGGGCGGCCGCGTATCCGCCGGACCCGCCGCCCAGAATGACGAGGTCGAAGGGTGCTTGGGTGCTGGTCAAGGTTGTTCTCCAAGAAACGGCTCGGGTGGGTGACCGGGCTCGGGTCGATTGCTGGGGTTAGGGGCTGACGGCGGCGCGGCCGGCTTCCAGTCGGGCGACGGGCACCCGGAACGGTGAGCAGGACACGTAGTCCAGGCCGACCTGATGGAAGAAGTGGATGGACTCCGGGTCGCCGCCGTGTTCGCCGCAGACCCCGAGCTTGAGGGTGGGCCGGGTGCTGCGGCCCTCCTTGGCGCCGATCGCGACCAGCCGGCCGACCCCGTCGGCGTCGATCGTCTCGAACGGTGAGACGGTGAACACCCCCTTCTCCAGGTATGTGGCGAAGATCGCGGCCTCGACGTCATCGCGGGAGAAGCCCCAGGTGGTCTGGGTGAGGTCGTTGGTGCCGAAGGAGAAGAAGTCGGCCTCCTCGGCGATCCGGTGCGCGGTGAGCGCGGCCCTGGGCAGTTCGATCATGGTGCCGATCGGCACCCCGAGGGCAACGTCGTGGGCGGCGGACACCTCGTCCAGGATCGCTATGGCCTCGTCGCGGATCAGGTGCAGCTCCATCACCGAACCGACCAGGGGAACCATGATCTCGACCTGCGGATGGCGGCCACGTTCGAGTTGGCTGCACATCGCCTCGGCCACGGCCCGGACCTGCAGGGCGAACAGGCCGGGAATGAGCAGGCCCAGCCGGACCCCGCGCAGGCCGAGCATGGGGTTGGACTCGTGGAGCCGTTCCACGGCGGCCAGCAGCCGGGTGTTGTGCTGCGCCGCCTGGCTGGTGTCCGCGCGTTCTGTGGCGATGGCGACCTGGACGGCCAGATCGGTGCGGTCGGGCAGGAACTCGTGCAGGGGTGGGTCCAGCAGTCGAATGGTGACAGGCAGGGCGTCCATCGCCTCGAGCAGCTCGGTGAAGTCCTGCCGCTGCAGGGGCAGCAGCGCGGCCAGGGCTTCGTCCCGTTCGGTGGGGTCGGCGGCCAGGATGACCCGTTCGATCAGGGTGCGGCGGTCGCCGAGGAACATGTGCTCGGTGCGGCACAGCCCGATGCCCTGGGCGCCCAGGGATCTGGCCCGGGCGGCGTCCTCGGCGGTGTCGGCGTTGGCGCGCACGGCCAACCGGCGGCGTGCGTCGGCGTGGCCGAGGAGCCGGTCGACGGCGGTGACCAGGGCGGCGGTTTCCTCGTCCGCGTCCCGCAGGGCGGTGTCCAGACCGTGTTCGATGTAGGTCTCGACCGGGGACGCCACGACCGGCAGTTCGCCGGCGAACACCTCGCCGGTGGACCCGTCGATGCTGATCAGGTCGTCCTCGCCGAGGACCCGGCCGGCGACCCGGACCTGCCGGGCGGCGGAGTCGATGTCCAGGGAGTCGGCCCCGCAGACGCAGGTCTTGCCCATGCCGCGAGCCACCACGGCGGCGTGGGAGGTCTTGCCGCCGCGGGCGGTGAGGATTCCCTCGGCGGCGATCATGCCCTCGAGGTCGTCCGGGTTGGTTTCCTGCCGGACCAGGACGATCCTTTCCCCGCGGTCGGCGGCGGCCTTGGCGGCGACCGAGTCGAAGACGATCTTGCCGACGGCGGCGCCCGGGGAAGCGGGCATTCCGCGGGCGAGCAGGTCGCGGGCGGCGTGCGGGTCGAACTGGGGGAACATCAGCTGCGCCAGTTGGCCGCCGGACACCCGGGTCAGCGCCTCGTCCGGGGTGATCAGCTCCTCGTCGACCAGTTGCGCGGCGATCCGGAAAGCGGCGCCGGCGGTGCGCTTGCCGACCCGGGTCTGCAGCATCCAGAGCTTGCCGCGCTCGATGGTGAACTCGATGTCGCACAGGTCCCGGTAGTGCGTCTCGAGGCGGCGCATCACCCGGGTCAGCTGCTTGTGCGATTCGGGGTCCAGTTGGGTCAGGTCGTCCAGGCTCAGGGTGTTGCGGATGCCGGCGACGACGTCCTCGCCCTGGGCGTTGGCCAGGTAGTCGCCGTAGGCGCCGGCCTTGCCGGAGGCCGGGTCCCGGGTGAAGGCGACCCCGGTGCCGCTGGTGGGGCCGAGGTTGCCGAAGACCATGGTGCAGATGTTGACGGCGGTGCCCAATTCCTGGGGGATGCGTTCGCGGCGCCGGTACAGCCGGGCCCGGTCGGTGTTCCAGGAGTGGAACACCGCTCGGATCGCCAGGTCCAGCTGTTCGCGTGGATGCTGCGGAAACTCGATCCCGGAGTGGGTGTGGATCTCCTGTTTGAAGACCTGGACCAGGGCGCGT
>JBIOVW010000349.1:0-2919 GCA_044867945.1 Nakamurella sp.
CAGGACGGCCACCCCATCGGAACCCGTCGTCCGAAATACCAGGTAGGGGTCGTCATCTATCATGAGCATCGCTTCTTCCGCGGTAAGTGGCTTCCCGTCCGCCGGCTCGACGCGGAAGATCTTCGGCTTTCCGTTTCCCGCGGGAGCCGCCCTTCGGTTCGGCCGCGAACAGTTCGAGGATTTCGGCGTCGAGCCGGTCGATGGTCATCCGCGGCTCCTCCTTGAACAATATGCTCAGTCAGACCGACGAGTGACTCGACAACATGCGCACAATGCCGTGCCGGTCGGCTCAGTATTGCTCATCGATGGCCGATCCGCGCACCCTGGCGAGATACCTCGATCGCAAACGACGCGAAGGCGGCCTGCCATGACTCTTGCGCCCACCCAGCCACCGCGGACATCAAATTCCGCCGACGAACCCAATGACGAGGCCCTGCGCGATCTGCTCGGTCTGGTCGACCACGACTGCACCGTCGACCCGTTCCCGGTGGTCGGGATGGACGCCGTGGTGTTCGTGTGCGGCAACGCCACGCAGTCCGCGCAGTACTTCCAGACCGTCTGGGGGATGGACCTGGTCGCCTACCGGGGTCCGGAAACCGGTCACCGCGGGGACGTCGCCTTCGTCCTGAAGTCCGGTTCCGCGCGGTTCGTGCTGACCGGCGGGGTCGCCCCCGGCAGTCCGCTGCTGGACGTCCACCGCGCGCACGGCGACGGCGTCGTCGACCTGGCCATGGAGGTCGGCGACGTGGACCGATGCGTCGCACGGGCCCGCGAACACGGCGCCCGCATCCTGGTGGAGCCGCACGACGAGTCCGACGAGCACGGCACCGTTCGCAGCGCCGCGATCGCCACCTACGGGCACGTCCGGCACAGCCTGATCGACCGTCGCCGGTACACCGGCCCATACCTGCCCGGCTATACCGTCCGCACCGCCACCCTGGTTCGGCCGGCCGGCGCCCCGAAACGGCTGTTCCAGGCACTGGACCACGCCGTCGGCAACGTCGAACTCGGCCGGATGAACGAGTGGGTCGACTTCTACAACCGGGTCATGGGTTTCGTGAACATGGCGGAGTTCGTCGGAGACGACATCGCCACCGAGTACTCCGCGCTGATGAGCAAGGTGGTCGCCAACGGCAACCACCGGGTCAAGTTCCCGCTCAACGAGCCGGCGGTCGGCAAGCGCAAGTCGCAGATCGACGAGTACCTGGAGTTCCACGCGGGTCCAGGCTGCCAGCACCTGGCCCTGGCCACCGGCGACATCCTGGCCACCGTCGACGCGTTGCGGGCGCGGGGCGTGCAGTTCCTGGACACCCCGGACGCCTACTACGACGATCCCGAACTCGCGGAACGCATCGGCAAGGTGCGAGTGCCCGTGGCCGAGCTGAAGAAGCGGCGGATCCTGGTCGACCGGGACGAGGACGGCTATCTGTTGCAGATCTTCACGAAACCGCTGGGTGACCGGCCGACAATCTTCTTCGAGATCATCGAGCGGCACGGATCGCTCGGCTTCGGCAAGGGCAACTTCAAGGCGCTGTTCGAGTCGATCGAGCGGGAGCAGGCGGCCCGCGGCAACCTGTAAGGATGCCCGGATCAGCCGCGGGCCGGGGCCACCCGGCCGGTCACCTCGCCGATCGTCAGCGTGCCGCCGGAGGTGGACGGCGCGGTCGCGGCGATCGTGACGGTGTCGCCGTCCTGCAGGAACGTGCGGGTCGAGCCGTCGGCCAGCGGGATCGGGTGGTTGCCGTTGGCCGACAGTTCCAGCAGCGAACCGGCCTGCTCGGGCTCCGGGCCGGACACCGTCCCGGACGCGAACAGGTCGCCGGGGCGCAGGCTCGCGCCGTTGCTGGTCAGGTGGGCCATGAGCTGCGGCCCGGTGTAGTACATGGCGCCGAACGGTGGCCGGCTGACCACGGTCCCGTTGAGGTCGACGGTGAGCGACAGGTTCAGGCCCCAGGGCAGGCCGGACCCGTCCGCGAGGTGGTCCAGCAACCGATGGGTCCGGGGCGGCGGGTCGATCCGGGCGGCGGCGAGCGCAGCCAGCGGGGTGATCCAGGACGAGATCGACGTCGCGAACGACTTGCCCAGCATCGGGCCGAGGGGCCGGTACTCCCAGGCCTGGATGTCCCGGGCGCTCCAGTCGTTCAGCAGGCACACCCCGAACACGTGTCGGGGAAAGTCCCCGGCGGGCACCGAGCAGCCCTGCTCCGACCCGAGTCCCACCACGAACGCCACCTCGGCCTCCAGGTCCAGCTTCTGCGTCGGACCGAACATCGGGGGCGCCCCGGGCGAGCGGGTCTGCCCGCGTGGACGAACGATCGGCGTGCCCGACACCACCACCGTGCCGGCTCGGCCGTGGTAGCCGATCGGCAGGTGTTTCCAGTTGGGCGGCAGCGGATCCGAATCGGGTCGGAACATCCGGCCCACTGCGGTGGCGTGCCATTCGCTGGCGTAGAAGTCGACATAGTCGGCGACGGTGAACGGCATCTGCATCCGAACGTCGTCGACCGGGTGCAGGTGCGGCTCGGCCGCGGCGCGGCGGCCCGGCTCGGTGATCGCCCGCCGGGCCAGGTCCCGCACCGCGGACCAGGCGGCCGGCCCGGCCGCCAGCAGCCGGTCGAGCGACCCACCCGTCACCAGTGGGTCGTCAACCACGGCGGCAAGGTCCAGTACCCGATCGCCGATCCGCACCCCGACCCGTCGGCCGTCGCCGGCGTCGAACACCCCGTACGGCAGGTGGTCGTCGTCGAACCCCGAGCCGGTGGCGCCGGGCACCCAGGAACCCACGCCGGAACGATAGACCCAGGGAGGTCGTGATGGCCCACTACCGACGAATCGGTGACGTGCCGCCCAAGCGGCACACCCAGTTCCGGGACGAGCAGGGCGTCCTGCTGGCCGAGGAGCTGATGGGGGAGGAGGGCT
>JBIOVW010000350.1:0-3027 GCA_044867945.1 Nakamurella sp.
CCGCTGTGTAGCCGCCCAGGGCCGCCGCCGCCGACCCGGACGCGACGGTCTCCGCGTCCTCCCGGCCCGGCTCTCGCAGGTGGGTGTGCAGGTCGACCAGCCCGGGCAGGACGACAAGCCCTGCGGCGTCGACGGTTTCCGCGCCCGCCGCTCGACGATCGGCACCGGCGGTCGCTCCGACGGCGGCGATCACCCCGTCCACCACCAGGATGTCGGCGGCGCCATCGCCGTACGGCGCGCCGCCGGTGATCAACAGGCTCACGATGCACCTTCCATCTCACCGGACAGCAGCAGGTACAGCACCGCCATCCGCACGGTCACCCCGTTGGCGACCTGTTCCACGATCACCGAGTCCGCGCCGTCCGCGACGCGTGGGGTGATCTCCATGCCCCGGTTCATCGGACCGGGGTGCATGACGATCCCGTGCGGCGCAATGAGCGCGTGGCGTCGTTCGTCCAGCCCGTACCAGCGGCTGTACTCGCGGGCGGTCGGGAAGAACGCGCCGCTCATCCGCTCCCGCTGCACGCGCAGCATCATCACCGCGTCGGCGCCGGCCAACGCCGCGTCCAGGTCGTAGGACACGTCGGCCGGCCAGCTCCCGACGCCGACCGGGACCAGGGTCGGCGGGGCGACCAGGGTGACCCGCGCGCCCAGGGTGGACAGCAGCAGCACGTTGGACCGGGCGACGCGGGAGTGCAACAGGTCGCCGACCACCACGATCCGCCGGCCGTCCAGCTCTCCCAGATGCCGGCGGAGGGTGAACGCGTCCAGCAGCGCCTGGGTGGGGTGCTCGTGGGTGCCGTCACCGGCGTTGATCACGTGCCCGTCCACCCATGCGGACAGCTGCTGCGGCGCGCCGGAGGCCGAGTGCCGACAGACCACCGCGTCGGCGCCCATCGCCTGCAGCGTCCACGCGGTGTCCTTGAGCGACTCGCCCTTGGACACCGAGGAGCCCTTGGCCGAGAAGTTGATGACGTCCGCGGACAGTCGCTTGGCCGCCAGTTCGAACGAGATGCGGGTGCGGGTGGAGTCCTCGAAGAAGAGGTTGACCACGGTGCGGCCACGCAGGGTGGGCAGCTTGCGAACTTCGCGGCCGGCCATCGCCTGGTCGATGCGTTCGGCGGTGTCCAGGATCAATTCCGCCGAGTCGCGGGTCAGGTCGCCGGCGGACAGCAGGTGCCGCGGCAGGGTCGGCACGCCGGGGCGGGGCTGGGTCGGTGCCGCCGGTCGGGCGGGCTCGGGTGGGAGGGCGGGATCGGGTGGGAGGGCGGGATCGGGTGGGCGGGCGGGATCCCGAACAGCGCTCGTCATGACGTCCCCTCCACGTTCCGTCGGTTCTTGTTGGCCCCCTGAGTCGGCACGGCGCGGGCCAACTCCACGCTGTCGATGCCGTCGATCTCGGTCAGCCGCACGGCCACGTCGTCGCCGAAGGCCGTCGGGATGTTCTTGCCGACGTAGTCGGCACGAATCGGCAGCTGCCGGTGACCCCTGTCGACGAGGACGGCGAGCTGGACGACGGCGGGTCGGCCGTGGTCGCGCAGGGCGTCGAGTGCCGCGCGGATGGTGCGGCCCGAGTAGAGGACGTCGTCGACGAGGACGACGATCGCGTCGTCGATGCCGCCGGCCGGGATGCGTGTCTCCTCCAGGGCGCGGGGCGGGCGCCGACGCAGGTCGTCTCGGTAGAGGGTGATATCGAGGGCACCGACCGCGGTCTGGGCGCCGGTGAACGCGGTGAGCCGGTCGGCCAGCCGCCGGGCCAGGTGGACGCCGCGGGTGGGGATGCCGAGCAGGACGACGGGCTGCTCGCCGTTGCGTTCGAGGATCTGGTGCGCGATCCGGTCGACGGTCCGCGCGATCTGCGCAGTGCCGAGGATCTCGGTGAGGATTTCGGGCGCTTCGGTCGCGGGCGGATCGACCCGAGCCGCGCCGGCTGTGCGGGCCTGAGCGGGGTGCGCATGCACCTGGTGCAGACCTCCTTTCCCGCCTCACTGGACGGTCCTTAAAGGGTGGTCGACCGGTAATGCTACCAACGGACTCCGGGGCCGCCGGTGCCATCCGGGCGTGCCGCACGGCGTGACTGGGCGATCGTGGACCCCATTGGCGTGGAAGCCCCCAATGCGACTACTCTGCGTATACAATCGCGAGCGGCACCGCCGAACACGCATCACCCATCTTCAGGGAGCCGTCATGACCCAGGACTACGCCCACGCTCTGGGCGCCCGACTGCGCTCTATCCGGGCCCAGCAGGGGTTGAGCCTGCATGGCGTGGAGGAGAAGTCGGAGGGCCGTTGGAAGGCGGTCGTCGTCGGCTCGTACGAGCGCGGCGACCGCGCGGTCACCGTCGCCAAGCTGGCGGAACTGGCCGAGTTCTACGGTGTGCCGGTGGCCGAACTGCTGCCCGACGCCCGGGCCACCCGTCGCGGCGCGCCGAGCCCGAAGCTGGTCATCGACCTCCAGCGGCTGGCCGAACTGCCCGCCCACCAGGCCGGCCCGCTCGCCCGGTACGCCGCCGCCATCCAGTCCCAGCGTGGCGACTACAACGGCAAGGTGCTCACCATCCGGTCCGAGGACCTGCGGTCACTAGCCGTGATCTACGACATGACCGCCGAGGACCTCACCGATCAGCTTGTGTCGTGGGGCGTGCTGCCCGCCGGCACCGAGCTGGGCGAGTAGTTGACCGAGTTCACCGTCAGGCGCCCCGCAGCTGCGGGGTGATCAACGCCAGCTGACCGAGGACGCCGTTGACGAACCGCGGCGAATCATCGGTGGACAGCAGCTTGGCCGAGTCCACCGCCTCGTTGACCACCACCGCGGGCGGCACCTCGGTCGAGTACAGCAGCTCATAGACCGCGATCCGCAGGATGGCCCGGTCCACGGCCGGCATCCGCTCGACGGTCCAGCCCCGGGAGTGCTCGGCCAGCAGGGTGTCCACCCGGTCCCGGTGCTCGACGAATCCGCGCACCAGGCCCTCGGCGTAGTCACCGATCGGCGTCCAGGAGTGCCGGTCCGGGCCTGTCGGCTCCTGCA
>JBIOVW010000351.1:0-2694 GCA_044867945.1 Nakamurella sp.
CCGCGGGTGGGTGGCCGGCGACGCCGGGTCCGGCGAGCCGATGTCGGCCGCGGTGGCCTCGCGGAACGGGCCTTGGTGTACGTCATGAGACACTCCGTCGGGCGAATCAGTGGATCCGGGTCGCCACGGACTGTGACGAACCTCTCGGATCGGTTAGGCCAATTGTGCAGGACGGGTACGACAGTGCCCTTCGTGCGACGCGACCGGGCGCTCGTACCTACTGATCGAGATCAGGCTCAGAGCCATATGGGTGGTTATCCCACAGCTGGACGTTAGTTCGATTACCGTCTGCCATCGGCGGTGAGGTCGCCGCCACGTCATCATGGCGACGAGACATCCGTCACGCGTCCATGCGAGAAACACACCCTGTTGTCGACCGGCCCCAGTCGGCCGCCTCGTCAGGGGGACGGGCTCACGCCGTACCGATCAAGTTGCCCGGCGGGTTGCCGGCGACGAACCCGGCGAATCGCTACCAACCTCCGTCACCCCGCTGCCGGCGTGCCGCGGAACCGCTCGTACGCCCACTCCAACCGCTGCAGGTCGGGCCGCTCGCTTCGCGCCAACGGAACGATCATCATCCGGCCGCCGTGCAGGCCCTGGATGCCGTAGCGCAGCATCGGGCCGTCGATCTCCTCCAGCAGGTCCTGCCGGACCTCGACCCCGAGGTCGGGCCGGATCCCGATGATCCGGGCGTCGAATGCGGCATGGTGAATCTTGCACAGGGCCAGACCGTTTCGGACGACCGGTTCGCCGCCGGCGACGCCGTCAGGGACGATGTGGGCGGCGTCCAGCAGCTCTCCGTGCCGCAGCGAGCACAGGGCGCACCGCGATCCGTAGGCGCGCATGACGGTGGCCCGGAACACCGGCTGGTGCAGCCGCCGTTTCGTCTCGGCGATGATGTATCGGCGCAGATGTTCCTCCACGACGCTGCCGGTCGGGGCGAGCGTGCGGGCGACGTCGGGGTCGACGACGAACTGATGCAGCTCGGGTTCCTCGGCCAGGATGTACACCGGGAAGATCGGCTGCCAGAGCGCCACGCCGACCCCGAAAAACCAGATCAACGGCAGCCGCAGCGCCATCGCTTCCCGCAGGGCCACGTTCACGTACAGCTCGGGGTCGGTGCCGCGCCACTTGTACCGCAACAGCCCGTCCGGCCCGACGTCGTCGGCGTACGGCCGGTTCCGACCATCCGCGCGGTAAACCGTCTGGATGCTCAACGCGGCCCGGAACCCGGCCGGCTTGCGGATGCCCTGCTGCCGGTCCTTGAGCAGGAACGGGAGTCCGTTTACCGTGAAGTCGTTCAGATCGGCGCTGCTGATCGGGTCACGGCCGTCGTTGGTGCGGATCGTGAGCCAGGCCATCGCCTCCTGGCGAATGCGCCGATCCTCCTCGATGCTCACGGGCACCGGCTCAGTCTGACGCAGCACCCTCCCGCCCGCTGTGGAGGCGGGAGAATGCGCCCCGTCCTGTGGGCGGGGTCGAGCCCGACCGCGACGAGTGAACCGTGAATGCGCACGAGGACAGGTCGGTGCAGCATCCTGGTTCACTCGACACAGGACGTCCGTCTTGCCGCGACGCGAGCGCGGGTCCCGGCTCACTTCTCCTTCGGCTCGCCGGTGAGGGTGAGGAACCGGTCGGGCTCCTCGGTAGGATCGATCGTTGCCATGGCCGACCTGCTGATCGCGACGAACCCGGACCCGGACTCGCGGCTGCAATACCTGCTGCGCCTGCCGCTCGGCGGCGGGATGGTGTTCCGCACGTCCGGCACCTGGCCTCGTACCAAGGCGCTCTACTGCCATCCGATGGACGTCGGGGAATGGCCGGACGAACCCGAGATCATCGAACGGGCGCAGATCCGATCCGTCGCGCGGCGCGGCGCGGCGATCGACCTGGTCCTGGCCCGTGGCCGGGAGAACCGCTCCCAGATCGTGTTCACCAGCGCGCGCGGCCGGGACGTGGTGTTCTGGCAATCCCCGCGCACCCGCAAGCAGGCCCGGCCGAACGTCACCCCCCCGACCGCCCGGGCCGCCGGCATCGCCGACCTGCAGATCGTCGTCGACACCCGCGAGCAGTACGCCTACCGCTTCCCCACCCAGCAGGTCACCACGACCAAGCGGGCACTGCCCTGCGGGGATTACGGCCTGATCGTCGGCGGACAGTTGATCGCCGCGGTGGAACGCAAGTCGCTCGCCGACCTGGTCTCCAGCCTGATCGCCGGGAAGCTGCGCTTCGCCGTCGGTGAACTCGCGACACTGCCGCGAGCGGCGGTCGTCGTCGAGGACCGCTATTCGGAGATCTTCAAGCTCGACCGGGTCCGGCCCGCCGTGGTCGCCGACGCGCTCGCCGAACTGCAGGTCCGCTGGCCGACCGTGCCGATCGCGTTCGCCGAGACCCGCCCGCTGGCCGAGGAATGGACCTACCGCTACCTCGCCGCGGCCCACGCCTGGGCGAGCACGGAACTCGCGATCACCGACCGCGTCGACACCCGGCCGGAGACCGCCGACGCACCCGACGCGCCGCTGCCCAGCACCGCCGAGGTCCGCCAATGGGCCCGGTCCGTCGGACTTGCCGTTCCCGCCCGCGGCCGGCTCGCACCCACGATCTGGGACGCCTGGCGGGAGGCGAACTCTCCCACGGAGATCGAGCTCGGCGCGAGGTGAGGACGACCCCGACCAACGCGGTCAGCCGAAGGCC
>JBIOVW010000352.1:0-3630 GCA_044867945.1 Nakamurella sp.
GGTTCAAGTCCCCTCGGCGGCTCCGGAAACGTCTCTGACCTGCAACGATTAGTCCCCGATGCGAGCTACGGCGCGGACCTCCACATTTACGGCCCCACAAACCCCGTATACTGGCCAGGTGGGACGACCGCAACTTCCACCAGGAGAGCTGGGATCGATCCGGCTGGCCGAGTACCCGGCGAATCCGCCGGCCCGACGGTGGCGGGCGCGCGGGCGGATGCGCCTCTGGGATTACTCAAGGCGAGATCCACGAAGCGGCGCGTATCAGGCGGGCCCACGGATTGACCTGACGGCGTTCGCTGCGACATCAAAGCAAGCTGAAGCCGCACTCCGAAGGGCGGCCCGGGACCGCCTCGTGGTCGAGGCAGCCCGAGTGCAATCGGCCAACGGTCATCGCCTGTTCTCGCCGCCGTTGATCGAGCTCGCTGAGGACCGACTTGAGTCGGCAGGACGTTCAGGGGAGCTGGCTCCGTCATCTGTCGCTCTGTACGCCGTCGCGCTCAGCCATGTACGAAGAACCAACCTCGCGTCTATGGCGATCGCTGATGTCCGCCCCGCAGACGTTGCTGCCTGCCTGTCTGAAGTGCAGAGCCTTGCCGGATCCAGCCGACGTTCGTATCGGGCGGGAACAGGGATGGCGAAGACGACCCGTGCGGTCCTGAATCGGACTTTTCGGCATGCCGTTGAACAGGGCTGGATCGACTCGAACCCAGTTCGGGACGGCGGATCCATACGCACTCCGAAGCGGCGCACCGTTGGGACGGCTGGACAGCCGGCCCCGCGCCTTGAGCATCACCGCGCGCTGACCGCGGAGGAGCGAGTTGCGCTGGCGTGGGCGGTTGCGCGTTCAGAGCGGGCCAAGTCCCTCGATCTTCGCGACCTCGTGTTGATTGGCCTCGCGGTTGGTGGCCGGATCGGTGAAGTCTGCGCGCTGCGCTGGTGCGACGTGTCCATTGAGCACATGACCAACGAGGAGGGCAAGATTGTCAACGCGTCAGTCGCCCTCAACGCGTCCGTCTCCCGAGAGAAGGGCCATGGAATCGTCCGCCACGCGCCAAAGACGGACAGCAGCAAACGCGTCGTCCCCGTGCCCAGGAGGATCGCTGCGATGCTCCTACGCAGAGCGCGAGACGCCGAGGTCAGTGACATCGCGACCAGTGAGCTTCCGGTTTTCCCCAACCCCGGTCGTTGGAAGTCCGGCCGGGGTTGGCGCGACCCAAGCAACACCCCAAGGGCTCTCCGCGTCGAGTTCGACGCGGCCGGCTTTCAGTGGGTCAGCTTCCACAGCCTGCGACGTAGCGCCGTAACAACACTGGCGGACCACCTCCCGATCCGGGCTGTCGCCGATTTCGCCGGCCACGCATCGATTCGCACGACTCTGGACTCATACATCGGACGATCCAAGATCACGTCGGAGATCGTCAAGCATCTTTGATCGTGAACCTTGATTGGGGCGAAACGGGCGGATCGCCGGATGAGTTCCCTGGCGAAGGAGAACTCGAACCCGAGATCGGAAGGGCCGAGGAACCGTCAGGTCGAGGGTTTGAGCCCTCTCGCCCCACGTTTCTGCAGGTCAGTGGCTGGGTCACTCGAACCACGTGGCGAGTTGATCTTGGAAAACTCGCTACAAATACGCGTGAGCGGTACGGAGGCTTGTCCGAGATCGCGCCGAGGCCCGTCCCGAGAGGTCGGCGATCCAGCTGTGACGTGTGTATTCAGCATGAGCGACCCGCCAACATCCTCAGGCTCCCGCCGACGCTCCGATTCAAGCGCCAAACCGAATGGCCCTCGGTAACCGTGATAGCCTGCTCTCGGTGGGGGTAACTGCCCCGGGGGCCCAATGCCACTTCTTTAGTGATCATGGAGGCTCGAGCGGTTGTAGGACGATCGTGTAGCTGACGGTGCGGACCGGGCGGGCGTCGCCCTTGCGGCGGGGGTAGCGGTGGGAGCCGCCGCGTTTGCGGGCGCGTGGAGCGGTCCGTCCCGGCCGTTCGGGGATCAGGTTGGCAGGATTGATCAGCTGCGCGGTGAGGTGGGCCAGGGCGCGGGTCAGGACGGCAGGGGGGAGAGAGCCGCCCGGGTCGCGGAGTCCCGGGCGGCTTCGAAGGCGCGTTTGAAACTGACCCGTCCGGGGTCCAGCCCGGTGGGTGCGGCGTAGCTGATCAGTTCCCGGATCGCCTGGTAGACGCACAGCATCGCCCAGAACTCCTGCTCGACCATGGCCGGCGTCTTGGAGCGCAGCACCACCTCGGGGCCGCCCCGGACAGCGGTCTTCAAATCGCCGATCCCGGTCTCGGCCTGCCACCGGAGGTGATACAGCCCGGCCAGTTCCATCGCCGGGCACGCCGTCACGTCCAGCAGGGTGGTGGCCAACACGAACAGCTCGGCGATTTCCCGACCGTCCTCGTCGGTAGTGATCACGCTGTACTCGACCACCCGGACCCGGATCGGCGGGCCGTCCTTGCGGCGTGGCGGCTTCAACTCGGACAGGTACGTGCCGTCGGACAGCACCCGCAGCACGGGCAGCTTGAACGAGGCAGACATCCGCCAGACCAACTGCGCCCCGGTCGCGGCGGCGGCCCGCCACAGCTTGAAGGAGGCGAAGTTCCGGTCGGCCAGCACCAGCATCCCCGGACCCAGCGCCGGCAGCAGGTCCCGGGCCAGGGTCTGCTCCCCGGTGCCGCTGGGCCCGTACGTGGCGGCCAGCAGCACCCGGGTGCCGGACTCGGCCAACGCCAACGCCCGCAGCTGCGGGTAGGGGTTCTGCGTCTCGCTACCGTTGCCGCCCCGACCGAAAAACTCGGCGTTCTCGGCGGTGTCGGGCAGGTCCAGGGTGAACCCGTCCACCGTGACCACCCGCAGCCCGGCGTAGAACACCCCCGGTGTGTCGACCGTGCCGGCCGGCACCGCGGTTCGGGCGAACAACAGCTTGAACGGCTCCGCCCCGAGTTTGGCCTTCGCCTTGGTGATCGACCCCGTCCAGGGGGCCTGCCAATCCGCCCAGCCCGCACCCTCCAGCGCCTGCGCGTCGGCCAACTTGGACAGCACCAACCCGTACCCCGACCGCATGAACAACCAGCACGCCAACGTGAACACCATCATCAACCGGGCCGGCAACCGCCGGTACCGCAGCTCTCGCACCCCGGCAGCATCGATCACCTCGTCCAGCACCGACGGCGGGAACGTCCGCGCCAGAACGCCGATCGAGATCCGATCCGGCAACCGCTCTTGCGCTGCCTTCGCCTCACGCGTCACACCAGCCACAACAGTAAACTACACCCATGTAACCTAAGGAAGCGACATTGCCCGGGGCCCTGCGGGAATTCGGCCGCGAGCAAGTTGCGCGAAATCGACGCGCCTCGACTCCAGCCTTAGCCTGCTTTGGCCGCCGCGGCTAAACTTGCTCCATGACGGACGAGGCAACGTCGCAGCCCACTTTTCTTCTAACGAATAACCCCCGCCGTATGGACATCGACACCGATCAGTTGGCCGACTGGATTGATGCCGCTGCTGCCGGTCACTTGGTCGAAGGGCGCTGGCAACCGGTGCAACGACGAAGAGATCGCGCCTGGCGACTGAGCCTTCCTACTGCGCCAGGGTCGGAAGCGGCGCGGGATCTTCGCCAGCGGC
>JBIOVW010000353.1:0-2581 GCA_044867945.1 Nakamurella sp.
GGCCCTCCCCTGCGTCAACCACCGGTTGACGACAACCCCGCGTCAACCTATGGTTGACGGATGACTCAGTCCCCCCTCGGCATCGCCCAACCCCCACTGGACGACATGATCGCCGCCATTTCCTCGGTGCACTCCGAACCGCTGGAGCAGCTCACGGATGCGGTGCTCGCGGCGGACCATCTTGGCACCTTGGCCGATCACCTGATCGGGCATTTCGTCGATCAGGCCCGGAGGTCCGGGGCGTCCTGGACGCAGATCGGTCAGAGCATGGGGGTGTCCAAGCAGGCCGCGCAGAAGCGGTTCGTGCCCAGGTCGGCGCCACTGTTCGGGTCCGATCCAGGGCTCACCAACGCGGTGACCCCGCGCACACGCAACGTGGTCACCGCAGCCGAAGCCCAGGCCCGCGCCCTGGGTGACGACCGCATCCGGGTCGAACACCTGGTGCTCGGCCTGCTCTCCGAGCCGGACGCACTGGCTATGCGGGCGCTGAACGATCAAGGCATTTCGGCCGACGCGGTGCGCACCGCCGCGCTCGACGCGCTGCCGTCCGCCGCGGGCCCGTCACCGGCTCCGATCGAGTACGACGCGGCGACGCAGAAGGTCCTGCAGCTGACCTTTCGGGAGGCCCTGCGCTTGGGCCACAACTACATCGGCACCGAACACCTGCTGCTGGCGCTGCTGGAGTTCGAGGACGGATCCGGTGTGCTCGGCGGACTCGGGGCGAGCAAGGAACAGTCCGAGCAGTGGGTGACCGCCGCGCTCGCACGCATCGCCGGCGCGTGAGCAGCAGGTCTTTCTCAAAAATCGACCGGTACCGCCGGCTCCGGCTCGTCTGCCGGATGAGCCGGTTGGATCTCGGCGTCCTTTCCCCACAGTTCGATGCTCTGCAGGATCCAGTACGCGACGAAGCCGGCGAACACCACCAGTTCGAGGACGAGGATCAGAATGCTGTCCTTGCCCGGCCAGGCGGCCACAGCGGTGACGGCGACGAACACCCCCAGTGTCCCCGCGAGGATCCCGTACCAGGCCCGGTATTTCAGCCTGCCGAGCCTGGCTCCTTCGTGCTCGACAAACAAGGCGTTGAAGATCATGACGAAGATCAATCCGATCACCATGGTCAGGGCGGCGATTCCGTGGGCGTCGTCGATGAACCCGTCGGGCTGGGTCAGGAAGTAGATGAACTCGCCGATCAGGGCGCCCGCGCACACGATCAAGGTGAGCACGGCGAGGACACTCCATGGACGCCGATGCGTCTGCACATTCCCATAGCCCCGATTCCGGTTTCGTAACCAGAGCCCCAGCTTGACCAAGACGACAACCGCCGTTGTTCCGATCAACGCCCAGATGTTGTTCAAGACGGCGTCCGCGATCGCCTGTGGGGACTGCTCGAATCCGGTGACCGGAGCACTTCCCGTGTCCTGACATAGACCGCCCCCGCGGGTGGGCACCATGGCGACCACGATCGCCATGTAACCGGAGAAGTTCAGCGCGATGTCTTCCTCGCGGGCGCGGCCCTGGTAGGCGATGAGCGCGGCGCCGAACGCGATGAGCGATCCGACGAACACGGTTCGCGCCGGCGTGTAGTAGTAGGCGCTGACCGACCCGAGCAAACAACTCTGAATGGATTGGATGACGACAGACACGAACAACGCCGCCAAGGCCGCGACCATGACCCAGCGCAGGTATCGATAGGTCAACCGCTGCGTCATGATGAGGTCGAGCGTGGGTGCCTTGGTCATTATCTCCGCCTCAGATAGACAACTTGCCTCATCGGAGTTCGGGACTTATCGCTCAGATACCTCGAACCGCCCAAACGGTCCGGTCCCCGGTTCCCGAGCCGCCCGATCGGCTGGGGACCGCCTGGCCGGCCCGTTCGCGGTCCGACGGTGGACGCCGATGACATCCGCCGGGCTGACCTGGACTTCATGGTCGAGCGGGGGCACGCCGTCGTTCCCCGTGCCCCTGATCCCGCGGGACGACCCCACGACCCTGTTCACCGGCAGCGGGATGCAGCGCTGCTCCCGTACCTGCTCGGTGCGGATCATCCGGCCGGTCGGCGACAACCGGCACACCACTTTCTTCGTCATGCGCACCGAGGAGCACGCCGCAGGTCGACAACCAGGAAGCGCGGATCGCGATCCACAGCAAGAAGACTGGTGGGTGCCAGGCAGCAGCGCCAAGGCCATGCCGGTTGGCGAGCCCGGCGGCCGGACTCCGAGAAGTTCGACCTCTGCCCGCAGGTCGAACACGATCTCGCGACGGGGCCGATTGCCCCCAGAACTGTGACTGCGGCCGGTACCTGACGATCGGCAACTCGGTGATCATGGGGTCGGGTGCCTGAGACCAGCGCGGCGGCCGCGGCGGTGTCCGGATCCGCGTCGAACACGGCCGTACCCAAGGGCGGTACCGCACGCTTTCGCACGTGGTGGAGGCGAGCGACGCCGACGGTACGTGACGCCGGCCTCGGCGCGATATCACCTGAGTACCAGGTCACGGTCACTCCGTCCGCAGAGTCGGACTACGCCGGAACCTGCACCGGCTCCTCCCCCCGCTCGGGTGCCGCGGGCTCGCGCAGCTCCCT
>JBIOVW010000354.1:0-2467 GCA_044867945.1 Nakamurella sp.
CGATTCAGAAGGGCCGACGTTGGCAATTCAGCTCGGCGACGTACGCGGGCCGGCCGGGGTCGCCATCGGCGGCGAACGCCGTCCACGCGGCGCGGATCTGTCATGCATGAAATGCCCATGCCCCGCCGGAGTGGTCTTCGGCGGGGCACGGAGTCTGGTTGGCGGGCCGGCACGATCCGGCCACTCGCCTACGAGGTGGTGGTTGCGGTGGTCCCATCGCGTCGATGTTGTCGTCGATGATATTCACGACCGTGGTGCTGTCGGTGGTGCGGTTCTTCCAGTAGCCGTAGGCGAGGCCGCCGACGATGGATCCAGCGAGAATGGCGGCGACCCAGAGCAGCGGGTTGATCACGACCGGCAGCACCAGGAATCCGCCGTGCGGTGCGGGCACGCCGACGCCGAACAGGTACGTGAGCACGGCCGAGATCGACGACGCGACCATCAGGATAGGGATGACGACGATCGGGTTGCGCGCGGCGAAGGGGATCGCGCCTTCGGTGATGTGGGTGGACCCGAGAATAAAATTGACGTAGGCGGCGTTGCGTTCCCGGTTGTCGAAGGCCTTGCGGAAGAACAGCGCGGCGAACCCAGTGACCAGGGGCGGGGTGATGCAGGCGGCGGACACGCCGGCCATGAACTCGAAGTTGCCGGAGGCCAGCAGGGCGGTGCCGGTGACGTAGGCGGCCTTGTTCACCGGTCCGCCCATGTCGAAGGCGCACATGACGCCCACCTGAATGCCCAGCACGATCGGGTTGGAGTTCTGGAAGCCGACGAGGAAGTCCTGCAGGGCGGTGCTGACCCCGGCCAGCGGCTTGGACAGGACGTAGATGATGCCGCCGTAGGCGGCGATGCCCAGCACCGGGTACAGGAAGATGGCCTTGAGTCCGTCGAGTGACTTGGGCAGGCCGGACAGCAGTTTGGCCAGCAGGATCATGCCGTAGCCGGACAGGAAACCGGCGATGATGCCGCCGAGGAATCCGGCCCCCATGGTGGAGGCCACCAGGCCGGTGACGAAGCCGACGATCAGGCCCGGGCGTTTGGCGATGGACTCGGCGATGAACGCGGACAGCACGGGGACCATCAGGCTCATCGCCAGCCCACCGATGGTCTTGATGGCGGCGGCGATGTCGTTGTACTGCTCGTTGGTGGGGTCCGCGGAGTAGATGCCCCAGAGGAAGGACACCGCGACCAGGACGCCGCCGCCGACGACGAACGGCAGCATGTGGGAGACACCGTTCATCAGGTGCTTGTAGACAGCCCGCAGGTAGGTGCGGTGGTTGCCGCGCGCCGGATGCGGTGCAGTGCCGGCCGCCGTGGTGTCGGTGGTCGACCCGGCCCCGGTGGGGGCGCCGGGCTTGACGGGCGCCTTGCCGTCCAGGATCTGCTGGATCAGTGCCTCGGCGTCGGTGATGCCCTTCTTGACGCCGACGTCGATGACCGGACGGCCGGCGAAACGGTAGGCCTGGACGTCCTTGTCGGCGGCGATGATGATTGATGGGCGGGATGGGCCGCACCTACGACGTGGCTACGCCGAGTACACCAGTGTGCCGCTTGCCCAGGTCGTCCCGATCAGCACCGACCTAGCCTGGGAGGTCATCGGCGCTCTCCCGGAGATGATCCAGACCGCGCACGGCTCGCTGACCACCGGGCTGGACCTGCAACCCGGGCAGGCCCTGCTGATCCGGGGAGGTACCTCCTCGGTCGGCCTCGCCGCTGCCGCGCTGGCCAAGCAGCTCGGCGCCACCGTCCTGGCGACCACCCGCCGGCCCGACCGCGTCGAGTGGCTACGGGAACGCTGAATCGATCATCCGCTCGTCGACACCGGAACGATCGCCGGAATGGTGCGTCAGCTGTACCCGGACGGGGTCGACGCCGCCCTCGAACTGGTCGGCACCCCGACACTCCCGGACACCCTGCGGTCCGTCCGCATCCACGGCACCGTGTGCTTCACCGGCCTGCTGTCCAACCAATGGACCGTCAAGGAGTTCTACCCGATCGACTACATCCCGGCCGGAGTTCGCCTGACCGCGTACGAGGGAAGCGCCACCGACCTACCCCGCGAGGCCATGCAGCGTGTGCTGGACGCGGTCGCCGACGGCACCCTGCCCATCACGGTCCACCACGTCTACGACGGCCTGGAGCAGGTTCGTCAGGCTCACTCCGACATGGAGAACAACACCGCCACGGCAAACTCGTGGTCAGAGTCCGCCGCTGAAGTCGAGTGCACCGCTGCCTGGAGAACCGCGCCCACAGTGCCGGTTTCGCAAGGCAACGGTTCGACGGACGCGACGGCCGGTGCGACTATCGCCTCGAGTGCACCGCAACCTCGCACCCACGCTGCGCCGCAAGGCGAAGGTGCAACCGGCCCCGCCGGCGGCGCCGACGCGACTTCCACCGACGCCCATCCATCGCCGAATCCAGGCCCACCGCTCATCCGCGCGGGCGCCATGTTGCTGGTCGGGGGTCA
>JBIOVW010000355.1:0-2616 GCA_044867945.1 Nakamurella sp.
GTGGCCGCCGGTCATCAGGTTGACCTCGCCGGGCCGGACGAACGCGTGCACGCCGAAGCTGTCCCGATGCTCGATCTCACCGGTGAACAGCCAGCTGACGGTCTGCAGACCTGTGTGTGGATGCGGCGCGACATCCATGCCGCCGGTCTGGCTGACGTCGTCGGGACCGTAGTGGTCGGCGAAGCACCACGCACCGATCAGCGAGCGTTGTCGCTGCGGCAGGGTACGACGCACCGTCATCGCCCGCGGGCCACCAAGCGGCACCGCCCGCGGGGTCAGCACCTGGACCTCGGGCCGGTCCTCGACCGCAACGTCAGAGCCGGTCAGGCACCACTGCTCGATCGGGTTGCGCTCGGGATTGGTCATCGCCGTTCCTTCCATACCGTCGCCCCCGACCACTCTAGAACCGCTCCACCCCCGGCGCCGGGACGATCGGTGAATCGTCTATCACCGGACGCATGGCGTCTCGCGGGTCACGGCCACCCGGTCTATGGTCCACGGCATGCTGCCCTGGTCGACGGAGCTCGCCGGACGTCTGGACCGGACCACCATCGACTCCCCAGCGCTGCGCGGCAACCCGCTGGGTGATCCGGCAACGCGGCCGCTCTGGGTCTATCTGCCGCCCGGATACGACGAGGACCCAGCGGCCCGGTATCCGGCGATCTACGTGATCCAGGGCTACGCCGGACAGGTCACCTTCTGGGACAACCGAACCGCCTACCGGCAGCCCTTCCCGGAAACGGCCGACGCTGTCTTCGCCGCTGGCGCCCCGCCGTGCCTGCTGGTGTTCGTCGACGCCTGGACCGCCTATGGCGGGTCGCAGTTCGTGGACTCACCGGGCACGGGGAACTACCACACGTATCTGTGCGACGACGTGGTCTCCTTCGTCGACGCCCGCTACCGCACCATCCCCGAACCGGGTTCGCGAGCCATCAGCGGCAAGTCCAGCGGCGGCTACGGAGCGATGATCACGCCGATGCTGCGACCCGATCTGTTCGGCGCGCTGGCCAGCCATGCCGGGGACAGCCTGCACGAGCTCTGCTACGTCCCGGACTTCGTCAAAGCTGTCCGCGCACTGCGCGCGTACGACGGTGACATCACCGCGTGGTGGGCCGACTTCCGCTCCAGGGTTGCGTTCACGAAGCCGGACGACAACACGCTGAACCTGATCTACGGCGTCGCTGCCTGCTACTCGGCCGACCCGGACGGAACGCCGATCCTGCCCTTCGACCCGAGGACCGGGCAGCTGCGGGCGGAAGTCTGGCAGCGCTGGCTGGACGCCGACCCGGTGCACATGGCGCCCAAGCATGCCGATGCCCTGGCCGGCCTGCGTGCCGTCTGGCTGGATGCTGGCACCTCCGACGAGTTCGCCCTCGATCTGGGAACGCAGGCCTTTCGCGACGCACTCCTGACGGCAGGCCTGCCCGTGGACCGGCTGCACTTCGAGCTCTTCGATGGCGGGCACGCCGCCCTGGACTACCGCTACCCGCTGGCGGTGGAGTGGCTGGCGCACCGCCTGGCGCGCTGAGGACCACCGGCAGGAGCGGCCTCGCCCCACGGGTGGACTCCGAGCACCTTGACGCTCAGGAGGTTCTCGCGATGGTGAACGGGATCGTCCGGTCCCCTGCGTCGAACTGGATCTTGAGGGCGGCCTGGGTGGTGTCGTCGGGAATGACGAACGTCAGAGTTCCGTTGCCGGTGGAGTCCCCGGGGATCACCTTGTTGAGCCCGGACGTGGGCGCGTAGATGTCGTCCCCCACTTCTACCCGGAAGGTGCGGTCCCACAAGCCGATGTCGTAGCGGCCGGAGTTCTTGACCCGGATCAGGAAGCTCAGCAGGAGCTGGCCGTCGGTGGCCGGCGCTGCGGTCGCCTCGAGCACGGAGTAGGCGACCGTCCCGGATGCGTACACCTCGTTGAGCGGGAAGTCCACGGTGTAGGTGGAGGCGCCGGCCGCAGGTGACTGGCCTGGCTGGCTCCCGGTGGTCGCTGTGGCTGACGGCGTGACGGTCGGCCGGCTCGTTGCCGACCCGGTGGCGGCGACCGTGGGCGGCGCCGGCGCATCGTCCGACCCGAGGACTCCAAGCTGGTTGAGAGCAACGATGAGTCCGGTCAGCGCGGTGATCAGGCCGGCGATCCCCGTGAGGATCCCCGGCATGGTGGTCCACCAGCTGCGCTGCGGTTCCTCCGCCATGAGCGCCCTTTCGGTCGAACGCCGGTCGCTTGTGGGCAGTCTGACGATGTCCGGAGTGCTTCGCCAGGCCGGGCGGGAAGCCGATAGGGCCCGCCCGTCGGGCCGTCCCGCACGCATCGAGCCGGCCGACAGCGCTCCTCACACGAGGTGACACCACGGGGCCACCGGCCTTACACCAGGAGCTCGGGCCGAGCGCGGAAGTGCCCCAGGGAGTCGGGGTTCGCCAGAGCGTTCTCATTGCCGACTGGCCGGCCATTGACCACGTCGCGAACCGCAAGCTCCGCGAGCTTGCCGCTGCGGGTGCGCGGCAGGTCGGGCACGGCGACGATCCGCGCCGGGACGTGCCGCGGCGAGCAGCGTTCGCGCAGCACCCGTCGGATCGTGGCGGCCAGCTCGTCGGTCAGCTCGTAGCCGGCGGCAGGGA
>JBIOVW010000356.1:0-20682 GCA_044867945.1 Nakamurella sp.
CCTGGCCGGTGCCGAACGCCGCGGCCAGGTGGTCGTCCTCGATCCGGGTCAGGTGCCAGATCAGCCAGGCGATGGTGTTCGCCGACGGGTCGATCCGGTAGGTCAGCAGGGCCGGCGACAACCCGTCCAGGACCGCCCGGGTCTCCTCCGCGATCCGTGCGTACCCGTCCAGCAGCAGGTCGGCGGTACTGGCCATCAGGAACTCCCTTCGAGCGGCTCCGGGTCCGCGAGGGAGGCTACCCGGGCAGGCACGTAGGGTGCCTTTCGGTGGTCGAAGCGCCGGGGTGGACAACGGGACGGAGCAGGTCGGTGCATTCCAGCGCGGAGAACGTCGCGAATGCCCTGGCCGACGCAGGAGCCCGGGGTCAGGTCCGGGAACTGGCGGACTCCGCGCGAACCGCAGCGGACGCGGCCGCCACCCTCGGCTGCGAGGTCGCGGCGATCGCCAACAGCCTGATCTTCATGGCCGACGAGCAACCCGTGCTCATCCTCACCAGCGGTGGGCACCGGGTCGACACCGCTTACGTGGCGGGTCTTCTCGGGGTGGGCAAGCTGCGCCGGGCAACTCCGGGGCAGGTCAGGGCGGCCACCGGTCAACCCATCGGCGGGGTCGCCCCGGTGGGACACCCGCAGCCGGTGCGCACGCTCGTGGACGTGGCGCTGCGGCCGTTCCTGGTGGTGTGGGCGGCCGGCGGCACACCGCACACCGTCTTTCCGACGACCTACACCGAGCTGCTGCGGATCACCGGCGGTAAGCCGATCGCGGTCAGGCCGAGGGAGTGAACGCAAAGACCGCCCACCGGCACAAGCCGGCGGGCGGTCCCGGTGGTGGAAACAGGCTCAGGCGGCCTTCTGTGTCAATGGTTCGCTCGGCAAGCCTCGCTCAGGCGTCATTGGTTCGCTCGGCAAGCCTCGCTCAGGCGGCCTTGAAGTCCTCGACCTGCAGGCCGCGCGTGCGCCGCGGGTTGCCGACCAAGGTCGACTCCGCCGACTTCTGGACCAGCATCGAGGCGTCCAGGCCGCGCACCCGCTTCGGGTTGCCGACCATCCCGGTGTCGGACACGTGGCTGGCGATGGCGGAAACGGTCATGACTATCACCCTCTGTTCGTTCGTCGGTTGCCTTGCTCGCTGCCCCGCGAACGACGGTGGTCGCGAATACATTGTGACCGACGTATGAGGCCGCTTGGGGATCACTCACTGTGTCCCTGTTCACGAGAGCCTAGCCGTCGTGCGGCCGAACGGGCGAATCGTACCCATCCGGCCACCCAGAGTGATGGCCGATGTCGCGGTCGCGGCATTGTGTCTACCGCCGTCCGGGCGAACAGCAAACCGCCGGCAGGGCCGGCGTCACGCCGGGAGAGTCGCCACCCCGGGCGGCGCAAACCGTCCGCCGGTCGCCCGCTCCGAGTAGCCCGCCCGGTCCAGGTACGGGGTGATCCCGCCCAGCCAGAACGGCCAACCGGCACCGGTGATCAGACTCAGGTCCAGATCGGCCGGGTCGGACACCACGCCCTCGTCCAGCATGAGCCTGGCCTCCTCGGCCAGGGCGAGCAGTACCCGGTCCCTGACCTGTTCGGCGGTCGAGGGGTGTTCGCCCTGCACCAGCAGCGCGGCGATCTCCGGGTCGAGCACCTGACGGCCCGCGTCGTCCCAGGTCAGCAGGGTGCGGTGGCCGGCTTCGGCGATCCGCTTGAGGTTCTCCGACACCGGGAACCGGTCGCCGAAGGCGGCGTGCAGGCTCTGCTGGACGTGGGCGCACACTGCCGGGCCCGACAGCTGCAGCAGCATCAGCGGCGACATCGGCATGCCCAGCGGCGCCAGCGCGCCGTCGGCGACGTCCGGCGGGGTGCCCTCGTCGATCGCCGCGAGCACCTCGCCCATGCTGCGCAGCAGCAACCGGTTCACCACGAATCCGGCCGTGTCGGCGGTCAGCACCGGACCCTTGCGCAGCCCCTTGGCCACCGCGAACGCGGTGGCCAGCGTGATGTCGTCGGTCCCGGCGGCCTTGACGATCTCCAGCATCGGCAGCACCGCGACCGGGGTGAAGAAGTGGAAGCCGACCACCCGTTCCGGGTGTTCGAGATCCTCGGCCATCGCGGTGACCGACAGCGCCGAGGTGTTGGTGGCCAGTACCGCCTGGGCCGAGACGTGCTTCTCCAGCTGGGCGAACACCTGCTTCTTGACCTCGAGCTCCTCGAACACCGCCTCGATGACGAACTCGGCGTCCGCGAACGCGGCGTAGTCCAGCGACCCGCCGACCAGCGCGGTCAGTCGGTTGGCCTCGTCGGCGGAGATCCGCTTCTTGGCCAGCAGACCGTCGATGTCCCGGCGCACCGCGGCGAGCCCCTTGTCCAGCCTGGCCTGGTCGACGTCCGTCATGACCACCGGGACGTGCAGGTTCTTGGCGAACAGCAGGGCGATCTGCCCGGCCATCAGTCCGGCTCCGATGACGCCGACCTTGGTGACGGGTCGGGCGAGCTCTGGGTCGGGTGCGCCGACGGGCTTGCGGGCGCGCTTGCGCACCAGGTTGAACGCGTACCCGCCGCCGGCCCGGAACTCCTGGCTCATCACCAGGTCGGCCAGGCCTTCCCGCTCCGCCCGCAGACCCTCGTCCAGCGAGGCGGTCCGGGACAGCGCGATCATCTCCAGCGCGCGGTAGGGGGCCGGGGCGGCGCCGTGCGTGCGCATGTCCGCGATGATCCTGCCGCGCTCCAGGGCGGCCGCCCAGGCCTCGTCCGAGGCGCCGCCGAACTCGGTGCGCGGCACGGTGACCGTGCCGGTGACGATGCCCGCGGCCCAGGCCAGGGACTGCTCCAGGTAGTCGGCAGCGCCCAGGACGACGTCGACCACGCCGAGTGCGGCCGCGTCCTTGGGCTTGAGCATGCGGTTCTGGTTGAGCGGGTTCTCCACGATCACGGTGACCGCGTTCTCCGGGCCGGCCAGCCGCGGCAGCAGCTGGGTGCCGCCCCAGCCGGGCAGCAGGCCGAGGAACACCTCGGGCAGCGCGATGAAGCCCGCGTTGGACGCCATCGTCCGGTAGTCGCAGTGCAGCGCCAGTTCGGTGCCGCCACCCATGGCTGCGCCGTTGACGAACGCGAAGGAAGGGATGCCGGAGGTTGCCAGCCGGCGGAACACCCGCTGGCCGTACTCGCCGACCTCCAGGGCCACCGACCGGTCGGTGACCCTGGCAATCTGCGACAGGTCGGCGCCGACCGCGAACACGAACGGTTTGCCGGTGACCGCGATGGCCTCGGGAGCGGCCTCCAGTGCGGTGGTGATCGCGGCGTCCAGGCTGGCCAGGCCCCCCGGGCCGAGGGTGTTCGGCCGGGTGTGGTCGCGACCGTTGTCGATGGTGATCAGCGCAATCCTGACCGTCGCGCCCCGGGTGCCTGGGGTGGGCACCTCGACCACGCGGCACAAGGCGTGGGTGACGACCTCACCGGAAGCGGAATCACTGATGGCGGTGGGCTTTTCGGTGGTGGTCACGCGGCGCTCCCGGGGCTCGTCTCGGTCGTCGGGGTGTGGTGCGGGTTCTCCCAGATCACCGTGCCGCCCATGCCAAGGCCCACGCACATGGTGGTCAGGCCGTAGCGGACGTCGGGGCGCTCGGCGAACTGGCGGGCCAGCTGCGTCATCAGTCGTACCCCGGAGGAGGCCAGTGGATGGCCCATGGCGATCGCGCCGCCGTACTGGTTGATCCTCGGGTCGTCGTCGGCGAGGCCGAAGTGGTCGGTGAAGGCCAGCACCTGGACCGCGAACGCCTCATTGATCTCGACCAGGCCGATGTCGCCGATGGTCAGACCGGCCTTGTCCAGCGCCTTCTCGGTCGAGGGGATAGGGCCGACGCCCATCGTCTCCGGCTCGACGCCGGCGAAGCTGTAGGACACCATCCGCATCCGGACCGGCAGCCCGAGTTCCTCGGCGACGTCGGCGCCGACCAGCAGGCAGCCGGTGGCGCCGTCGGTCAGGCCCGAGGCATTGCCGGCGCTGACCCGGCCGTGCGGCCGGAACGGCGTCTTCAGGTTCTCCAGGACCTCGAGAGTGGTTCCGGGGCGGGGTAGTTCGTCGGTGGTGGCCAGCCCCCAGCCCTGCGCGGAGCGGGTCGCGACGGGCACCAGATCAGGGGTGATCTGGCCGTTGGCCAGTGCCTTGGCGTACTTCTCCTGGCTGGCCGCCGCGAACGCGTCGGCCCTCTGCTTGGTCAGGTGCGGGAACCGGTCGTGCAGGTTCTCCGCGGTGGAGCCCATGTTCAGCGCGGACGGGTCGACGAGCTTGTCGGCCAGGAACCGCGGGTTCGGGTCGGCGCCCTGCGCCATCGGGTGGTGACCCATGTGTTCGACGCCGCCGGCGATGGCCACGTCGTACGCGCCTACCGCGATGCCGGACGCGACGGTGGTGACCGCGGTCATCGCGCCGGCGCACATCCGGTCGATGGCGAAGCCGGGCACGGTCTTGGGCAGCCCGGCCAATAGCGCGGAGGTGCGGCCGATGGTCAGGCCCTGGTCGCCGGTCTGGGTGGCGGCGGCGATCGCCACCTCGTCGATGCGTTCGGGCGGCAGGCCGGGATGGCGGCGCAGCAGCTCACGGATGACCTTGACGATCATGTCGTCCGCGCGGGTCTGCGCGTACTGACCCTTGTCCCCGGCCTTGCCGAACGGGGTGCGGACCCCCTCGACGAACACCACGTCGCGCAGCGTCCGGTGCGCCGACGGGGGCGCGGTTGCCGTCGATTCCGGAGTGGACACAGCCATGGATCACTCTTTTCTCGGGTCGCCATCGGCGATGGTCGGTCGTATCGGGCGGACATGTACGGGCCGGCTCTGCCGCTGGAATCGGCCAGACGACACCCCCCACGTCCGGTTCCCGCCATCCTACCCACAAAGTTACCCGTGGGTAACTTTGCTCGCTCAGCGTCCCCCGGCCTCCACGATGGCCCGGCGCAGCACCGGTTCGGTGAGCTCGACCTGCCATGGCCGTGCTCCGCGGCCGACCAGGACCTCCGTCAGGGCGGCGTCCAACCCGGCGCCGTCCGCCTCCGGCGGCGTCCACAACACCCGACGGACCAGGTCCGGGGACAGCAGATTCTCCACCGGGGTGTGCACCCGCGCGGACAGTTCGGCCAGGCCGGCCTTCGCCGACTGCAGCCGCGCCGCGGCCACCGCGTCCCGGGAGGCCCACTTGGCCGGCGCGGGTGGCCCGTCGCCCGGAAACCGCGGTGGGGGCAGTTCGTCGGCCGGCAGGGCCAGCGCCCGGTTGACGGCGGCCAGCCACAGGTCGGCGTTGCGGCGCTGCATTCGCCCCGTGAACACCGGCAGCGCCACCAGTGCGGCGATCGTGGTGGGCCGCGCGGTGGCCGCGGCGATGATCGCGGAATCGGGCAGCACCCTGTGCGGTGCCACGTCGCGGCGTCGGGCGATCGAATCCCGGGCGACCCACACCTCCCGGACGATCGCCAGGGCCCGCCGATCGCTGATCTTGTGCACCCCCGAGGTGCGGCGCCAGGGATCCGGACGCGGGGTCGGCGGGGGAGCGGCGACGAGTGCCGCGAACTCCTGATGCGCCCACTCGAGCTTGCCCTGCCTGGTCAGCTCGGCCTCCATCGCATCGCGCAGGTTCACCAGCACCTCGACGTCCAGTGCGGCATAGACCAGCCAGTCGTGCGGCAGCGGTCGGGTGGACCAGTCGGCCGCTCCGTGCCCCTTGCGCAGTTCGAGGCCGAGCATCCGTTCCACCAGCGGGGCCAAACCGACCCGAGGGAAACCGGCCAGCCGGCCGGCGAGTTCGGTGTCGAACAAGCGGCGCGGGCGGATCCCGGCCTCGGCCAGGCAGGGCAGGTCCTGGGTGGCCGCATGCAGCACCCATTCCGAACGGGCCAGCGGCTGGTCGAGCACCTGCAGGTCGCCAAGAGCGACCGGGTCGAGCAACGCAGTACCCAGATCGGGGCGGCGCACCTGCACCAGGTAGGCGCGGGAGCCGTAGCGGAAGCCCGACGCGCGCTCGGCGTCGATCGCCACCGGGTCCGCCGGTCCCGAGGCGAGCCGGCGCGCCCAGGTGAGCATGTCGGCGATGTGGATGACCGGCCGGACGTTCGGATCACTGGGCTCCAGCAGCGGGACCGCCGGCGGGCGTTCGTGCTCGAGCTGGTCCGACTGGCCGCCCTCGGCGCTCTCGACGGCGGCGCCCTCGTCGCCGTGGTCCCCGGTGGAACTCATGTGCGGAACCTACCCCGCGGGGACCGATGCGGTGGCCGAACCGCTCGGGCCGGCCGGAGCCGGTCACCCGACCTGAGGGTGACCGGATCCAGGTGTCGAAGTGGCACCCGCAAGCTCGGGCGATCAGGCGATGACGCCGGCCCGCATGGCCAGAGCCACCATGTGGGCCCGGTCGCCGGTACCGAGCTTGCGGCCGATCCGCGCGAGGTGGCTCTTCACGGTCAGGGCCGAAAGCGACAGCTGCTCGCCGATCCACTTGTTCGACCGTCCGTCGGCCACCAGCCGGATGACTTCGATCTCCCGGCTGGACAGGTCGTGGATGGTGGCGGGGATGGCGGCGGCGGCCGGATTCGCCCGGCGGCCGATCAGCACGCCGCTGACGCCCGAGCCGACCGCGTCGATGACCGGTCCGATGTCCGCGGTCGGCGCGAGGGCGATGGTGCGGGTCCAGCCGGCGTCGCGCAGGGCGTGCACAAGCCGGACGGCCTCGCCGCCCAGCTGCAGGCTGACCAGGGCCAGATCCCCGACGACCTGTCGCTGCAGGATTTCCTCGGCGGCGGCGATGGACGGCGCCTCGACCACCCGGCCGATGCCGACGTCGACCAGGCTCGTCCGCAACGGCTCGCGCGTCGCGCGATCCGGATCGACCAGCAGCACGATTGCCGTGCGCAGCGAAGACCGCTGCCCCTGGGGGGTCGGGGTGCGCTGGGTGGGCAGCAGGATGCCCTGCTCGACCTGACCGAGGCCAGGACCTCGATCCGCTGCCACGACCCCCACCGTCACTGGCCCGGCGGCCACTGGGTTACTCACCGGACGTCCTCCACCCTGCCACACAGCCCCTCGGCATTTACCTGATTGTCCGGGTTCCTCGGTCGACCGTCGAGTCAAATGATCCGCTGGTCCCGGCGCGACCGGGCGGTTGGTTGTCACCGATAGTGTCCGCCCTTCCGCCGTCCGTGGTCAAGCACCCGATCCGACCAACGATCACGAATCGTATCGGTCCGTGTGCACCGTGAAGGGATCGGCCCTTTGAAGGATGGTCACGCCTTCTGGCGGAAGGCCCGCCGCCGAGGCGAGGAAGCCGGCGAATGCCTGCAGGTGCAGGTCCGTGCGCTCGTCCGCGGTCCACGACGCCCGCATCTCCAGGTCGTCGGCGCGATGGGGGCCGGCGATGTCCCCGAACCGTGTCGAGGAGGTGGCCGTGACCGTCCCGCCGAGCGCCGTGTAGCCCGCGCCGCTGGCGTCCAACGACTCGGTCAGCCAACTCCACGCCACCTCCGGCAGCAGCGGGTCCTGGGCGATCTCGGTGTCCAGCTCGCAGGTGGCGAACGCCACGATCCGAAGTTCGCCGCCCCAGGCGGGCACGCCGTCCGGGTCGAAGAGCAGCACCAGCCGACCGGAGGCAGTCTCCTCATCCGCTCCCTGTTGGTACACGGCCGCGGAGACCGCATGGCTGTACGGCGCCAGCCTGGCCGGCGCCGGCAACGGACCGACCTCGATCTCCGTCCGAAGCCGGGCGGCATCCAGCCGGGCAACCGCCCGGCGGAAGGCGGCGGGCCCGGCCGCCGTCATCGACCCCGTCATGCCCGCGACCCTACGACCGGGCACCGACAGCGCTCCTTCACCACGCCGGATCCACCCCGGATCGGGCCCCGGGCGGTCGGTCGGCGCTGCGGTCAGGGCGGGCAGAGGGTGCCGACCGCGGGTACCTGCGCCTGCAGCAGGTACTCCTCCACCGCCGTGGTGACGCAGCCGCTGGCCGGGTAGCTGCCGTGCCGACCCGACTGCCAGCTGACCAGCGTCGCCGACGACAGCTGGCCGGACAACGCCCGGACCGCCTCGTACGGCGCCAGCGGGTCGTCGACCGCGCCGAGGACCAGGATCGGCGCGGCCCCGTTGGCCTTGACGCCGCCGAGCGCGCTGTCCGGGGCCGGCCACGACCCGCAGAGGGCGACCAGGCCAAGGGTGAACGGCCCGAACAGGGGGGCCGGCGACCGGACGTCGTCCACGGCGGCGGACAGCTGGTCGGAGGTCAGCCGCACGACCGTGTCGTTGCATGCGTAGATCAGGGCGGGATTCACCCATCCGCCGGGCGAGTCGGTGCCGCCGCCGGCCAGTGATGCTCCGAGCAGCTGGGTCAGGGCGGTGGTGTCCCCTTCGCCGGCACCGGCGAGCGCATCGGCCAGCTCCGGCCAGCCGTCGGGGTCGCCCAGCCGAAGCAGCAGGGTCAGCAGGATCGTGCCCCCGGTGGCCTGGCCGGTCCCCGGGGTGGCCGACCCGTCGAGCCGCTGCACCGCCTGCTCGACCGCGGAACGGGGGTCGTCGCCGAGCGGGCAGCCGCCGTCGAAGGAGGCGCAGGCCGCCGCGAAGTTGTCCAACGCCTTCTCGGACGCGACGGCGACCGCCTTCGCCCGGGTGTCCGCGGGGTCCAGGGGGTCGGCCGGTCCGTCCAGCACGGCCGCCCGCACGCGGCCGGGGTACCGGTCGGCGTACACCGTGGCCAGGGTGGCGCCCCAGCCGCGGCCGAGCACGGTCAGCCGGTCGGCGCCGAGGGCGTCCCGGAGGTGGTCCAGGTCGTCCGCCGCCCCGGTGCTGTTGACCTGCGGGAGGTCCGGTCCACCGATGTCCGTGCATTCGAAGGTGACGGCCCGGGTGAGGTCGGCCAGCGCCTCCGCCGACGCGGTCTCGGTCGGATCGCTGCCCAGGCTGGTCAGCGTGGCAAGGTCGGAGCGGTACAGACAGTCGATCGGATCGGAGTTCCCGCTGCCCACCAGATCCACGGCGACGACGGCGAAATGCTGGCGGACGGCCGGCGACAGGCCGGCGGCGACGGCGGCGACGTCGCCACGGCCGTGCCGGCCGGCCGGCCCGTCGAGCACGACCAGCACCGGGGCGTCCTCGGCGACCCCGGCGGCCCGGGCCCGGGCGACCTCGATCGTCCGTCGGCCCGACGCGCCGACCGCGGACCCCTCGGTGACCACGGACGCGCAATCGACGTCGAACTCCTGGCCGGTGGCCGGATCGATGCTCTCGACGTCGGGACAGCGTTGCCAGCGGATCGGGTCGGCCTGCCGACCGGGCCCGCCGGGTCCGACCGCGCTGCTCTGCGTCGGGGCGGTCGGCGTCGTCGGGCCCGTGCCGTAGGTGGCCAGGTCTGGCCGCCGGGAGGGGCCGAGGGTGCAGCCGGCCAACAGGGTGACCGCGGCGATCATCGCCACCGCCGCGCGGCGAGCGCTCATCGGTGCGCCTGCCGGTAGCGGGCGAACAGGTGGTGGCCGCCGATCCGCAGGCTGACCGGGATCCAGTCCACGGGTCGGGTCAGGTCCGTCGGCAGCAGCCGGGTCGCGGCCGACCCGAGCAGCAGCGGCGCGATGGTCAGGCAGCACTCGTCGAGCAGGCCGTCGGCGACCAGTCGGCCCAGCAGGCTCGGCCCGCCCTCGCAGTGGATGCGGCGGTACCCGCGGTCGACCAGCCCGTCGAGGGCGGCGGAGAGGTCGACCTCGTCCTGGCCGGTGATCAGGGCCTGCGCGGTGGCCGGCACCTTCGCGGCGGCGGCCCGTGGGGTGACGACGATCGGCGGCGTCACGAAGTCGGTGAACAGCGGCAGGTCCGGGTCCAGGCCGCGGCCGGTGACGACGGCGATCGGCGGCGGCCCTGCCGGCCGCCCCCACCGCCGGCGGCGGGCCTGCCGCCCCGCGTCGAGTCGAATGCCGGCGTACCGCTCGGCCCGCGCCGTGCCCGAGCCGACGAGGATGACGTCGGCCAGGTCGCGCAGCACCGCGAACAGGTGCCGGTCGGCCTCGTTGCCCAGGCCGCCGGACCGACCGGCGATGGCGGCGCCGCCGTCCAGGGAGGTGATCATGTTGCCGCGGACGATCGGGGCTGCGTCGGGCCAGGCGTACAGCTCGGCGAGGGCGTCGTCCCGGTCGGGGCCGTCCGGCAGTTCCTCGACTCCTGGATCCGGCCGCGCGGGGCCGCGGGGTGTGTCCGCTCGCACATGCCATCCGTACCAGACGCCGCGTGCGGTCCCGATACGCTCGTCCGTCATGCCCGCCATTGCACTGGTCGACCGCGACCCCGTCGTCGACGCGGACGAGTTGGTCGACGGGCTGGTGCCGCCGCCGCGGTTCGACGCGGTGCGGTTCTCCACCTACCGTCCGGCGTCCGACGAGCCCAGTCAACAGGCCGCGGTGACCGCGCTGTCCGCGTTCGGGGAGTCGATCGGCAAGCCGCCCAGGCGCGGGTTGTTCAGGCGGTCCGCGCCGGCGGCGGCCGGCGGGTACTACCTGGACGGCGGGTTCGGGGTCGGCAAGACGCACCTGCTGGCCTCGCTGTGGCATTCGGTGCCCGGACCCAAGGCGTACGGCACGTTCGTCGAGTACACGCATCTGGTCGGCGCGCTCGGGTACGCCCGGACGGTGCGGCGGCTGTCGGGGCACAAGCTGCTCGCGGTCGACGAGTTCGAGCTGGACGACCCTGGTGACACGATGCTGATGACCCGGCTGCTCGGTCAGCTGTGCGACGCAGGGGTGTCACTGGCGGCGACGTCGAACACCTTGCCCGACAAACTGGGCGAGGGCCGGTTTGCCGCGGAGGACTTCCGCCGCGAGATCCACGCCCTGTCCGCGCGTTTCCAGACGCTGCGGATCGACGGGCCGGACTACCGGCACCTCGGACTGGCGCCGGCGCCGCCGCCGTCGAGCGACGCGGAGGTGGCCGCGGCAGCCGATTCACCCGGTGCCAGCCTGGATTCGTTCCCGGCGCTGACGGCCAAGCTGGAGAGCCTGCACCCATCGCGGTACGGGCGGCTGGTGGACGGGGTGACATCGGTTCAGTTGACCGGCGTGCGGCCGCTGGACCATCAGTCGGCGGCGTTGCGCTGGGTGGTGCTGATCGACCGCCTCTATGACCGGTCCATCCCGGTGCGCGCGTCGGGGGAGCCGCTGGACGAGATCTTCACCCCGGAGATGCTCAACGGGGGGTACCGCAAGAAGTACAAGCGGGCGACCTCCCGCATCCTCGCCCTGGCCCGGGACGCCGCCACCTCCTGAGCCGCCCGCGGCCCGCCATCTCGTCCACCGGCCCGGCCGCCGGCATCAGGCGACGGTCGGCAGGATCTCGGCGAGGGTGTCCACCGATCGGTCGATCTCGTCGCGGCTGATGACGATCGGCGGGGCGAACCGGAGCGTCGTGTCGTGGGTCTCCTTGACCAGGATCCCGCGGCGGGCCAGCTCCTCGCTGATCGGCCGACCGAGGCCGATGTGCGGCGCGAGTTCGGCTCCCGCCCACAGGCCGCGGCCGCGCACCTCGGCCAGGCCGCGGCCCACCAGTTCGCCCAGCCGGGCATGCAGGTGCCCGCCGAGATCGGCGGAGCGGGCCTGCATCTCGCCGGTGCGCAGCAGGGCGATCACGGCTCGGCCGATCGCGCAGGCAAGGGGATTGCCCCCGAAGGTCGAACCGTGCTGGCCCGGCCGCAGCACGCCGAGCACGTCCCGTCGGCCCACCACGGCGGAGACCGGCATGATTCCGCCACCGAGCGCCTTGCCCAGCGTGTACAGGTCGGCCCGCACACCCTCCTGATCCAGCGCCAGGGTGCTGCCGGTGCGACCGAGGCCCGATTGGATCTCGTCCGCGATGAACAGCACGCCGTTGGCATCGCAAGCCTCCCGAACCCCGGCCAGATAGCCGGCGGGCGGCACGAGCACCCCGGCCTCGCCCTGGATCGGCTCCAGCAGCACCGCCGCCGTGTCGGAGGTGATCGCGTCCTGGACCGCGGCGAGGTCGCCGTACTTCACCGACAGGAATCCGGGCGTGTAGGGGCCGTAGTGGTCGTGCGCGACCGGGTCGTCGGAGAACGACACGATGGTCAGGGTGCGCCCGTGGAAGTTGCCCCCGGCGGTGATGATCTGCGCGCGGTTCTCCGGCACCCCCTTCACCTCGTACGCCCACTTGCGGGCCACCTTGATCGCCGATTCGACCGCCTCGGCACCTGAGTTCATCGGCAGCACCATCTCGGTGCCGGTCAGCTCGGCCAGCTCGGCGCAGAACGGGCCAAGCTGGTCGTGGTGAAAGGCGCGGGACGTCAGCGTGACCCGGCCCATCTGCGCGATCGCGGCCGCGATCAGGTCCGGGTGGCGGTGTCCGAAGTTCAGGGCCGAGTACCCCGCGAGCATGTCCAGGTAACGGTTGCCGGCGACGTCGGTCACCCAGGCGCCCTCGGCGGAGGCAATGACCACGGGCAGCGGATGGTAGTTGTGCGCGCACCAGGTGTTGTCCAGGTCGAGGTAGGTCTGCGGATCGTTGGAATCGACCACCGTCATCGCTGCGCCTCCCGTCGGCGCCGGCGGGTCCGACGCCGGGGTCAGCGTATCGACGGCAGATCGGGAGCGGCGGTATTCGGCCAGCGCATGGCCACCCGGGCGCGGGACTCGTCCACGGTCCGGGACCGACCATCTGCGAAGGACAACGCAATCCTGGCCCGGGCGACGCCGGGGGAGCCGAACGCCCTGGCCACGGCGTCGTCCAGGTCGTCCCGCGAGACCAGGCCGTCGCGCAGGGCCGCGTCGACGGCTGCCACCGCCGACTCCAGCGTGGCCCACCGGCCCAGATCGACCAGGGTCCTGGACACGGTGGTGACCGGAACGCCGTCGACGCCGGTGATCTCGTCCGAGTCCAGACGGCCGGAGCGAACGTGCACGCCGCGCCGTCGGTAACCGCGACCCGGGCCGGGCCGGGTGACCTGGACCGGCATGTGCAGCAACTCGTCGTCGACGATCGGCAGTCCGAGCAGGCAGGCCGCGGACACGTGGCTGAGCGCGGCGTCCGCAGGAAGATCGGCGGCCGCGGCGAAGGCCCGCATCCGGTGGCGCAGCGTGAGTTTGCTCGGGACCGAGTCCCCTGCGGGCCCGTCGGAGCCGGCGGACACCAGGTGCAGTCGGGCTCGGCGGGTCTCCGGGTCGTCGTCGGTCGGATCTGTCGGTTGGGTGGTCGGCATGGGCACCAGCGTGCTGTCCGCGCACCCGCGGGAACACGCCAAGTTTGCGAATGTGGAGAAAATTCGGACATGTGGATGGTCCGGCATGTTCCGGCGTGCCACGGTGGTCCGTGACCAAAGACACCTCCGCCAAGAACAGTTCCGCCAAGACGAACACGGGCGCCGAGACGCCGAGCCAGGTGTTCCGCGCCCCGATCGGCACCCACGACGACCCGGTCGACGTCGCCGATATCCCCACCGACGCGACCCCGATCGGACCCCGATCCAAGGCGGAGGCGGAGGAGGCGATGGCCGCGCTGGGCGAGCGGCTGGCGGCGCAGCAGGAGATGCTCTTCGCCCGGGGAATCGCCGGCGACGCGCGCAGCGTGCTGCTCGTGCTGCAGGGCATGGACACCGCCGGCAAGGACGGCGTCATCAAACACGTCGTCGGCCTCGTCGACCCGGGCGGGATCAGCCTGGTGTCGTTCAAGAAGCCGACCGAGGAGGAACTCGCGCACGACTTCCTCTGGCGCATCGAGAAACAGGTCCCGGGGCCCGGCCGGCTCGGCGTGTTCAACCGGTCGCAGTACGAGGACGTGCTGATCGTCCGGGTGCACCAACTGGTGCGGGAGAGCGTATGGGCGGCCCGGTACGCCCAGATCAACGACTTCGAACAGCGGCTGGTCGACGGTCACACCACGCTGATCAAGTGCTTCCTGCACGTGTCCAGGGCCGAGCAGACCGAGCGGCTGCTGGCTCGGTTGGAGGATCCGACGAAGTACTGGAAGTACAACCCGGGCGATGTCGACGAGCGGGGCCACTGGGACGACTACCAGCGGGCCTACTCGGCTGCCATCGGCAACTGCAACACCGATGCTGCGCCCTGGTACGTGATCCCGTCGGATCGCAAGTGGTACCGCAACTGGGCGGTCGCCGCGCTGCTGCTGGAGAAGTTCGAGGAGTTGGACCTGAGCTATCCGCCGGCCGGGTTCGACGTCGAGGTGGAGAAGCGCCGCGTGCGCAACAGCTGACCACCTCGTAGCGGCCGCCGACGCCGCCGCGGTGAGAATGACCGGGTGACCAGCAGCCCGCCGCGCCCGTGGACCGTCATCGTGCCGGTCAAATCATCGGCGCGGGCCAAGAGCCGGCTGCGGCTGGATCCGGACCTGCGGCGGGCCTTGGCCCGGTCGATGGCGCGGGACACGATCTCGGCGGTGGTCTCGGCGCCGGTGGTCGGCGGCACCGTGCTGGTGGTCGAGGACGCCGAGGACGGGGCGCCGCTGGCCGGGGGGTCGGACGTGCGGATCGTGGTCACCCGCACCCGTGACCTGAACGCCGCCATCATGGACGGCCTGGCCCAGGCGGACATCACCGGTCCGGTCGCGGTGGTGCCGGCCGACCTGCCGTCGCTGACGCCGGCCGAGCTGACCGAGGCGCTCACCACGGCCGCCGGGCATCCGGCCGGCGTGGTGGCGGATCGGGCGGGCACCGGGACGACACTGCTGACCGCCCGGGCGCCGGTCCACCTGCGGCCGCGGTACGGCGAGGGGTCCTTCCGTCGCCACGTGGCGGCCGGGGCGGTGCCGTTGCCGATTCCGGCCGGCAGCGGCCTGCGTCGCGACGTCGATCTGGCCGCGGACCTGCCGACCGTCACCGGGTCGGCCACCCGAACCCTGCTCGACGAATTCGGCCGGGTGCCGGTCCGGTTCACCCGGTGATCCGGCGGACTCACGGCCAACGGTCGGTCGGCGGTACCGTCAGGGGGTGGACCGTCGCTTCCTGCGGCCCGGCTGGATTGCCGGGCATCTGCTGGTGCTCGCGGCGGTCCTGACCTGCCTGCGTCTGGGTTGGTGGCAGTGGGAAAGGGCGCACGAGCTCGACGGCACGGCCCAGAACCTCGGCTATTCGATGCTGTGGCCGGTGTTCGCGGCGGCGTTCATCTACATGTGGCTCCGGTTCCTGAAGCTGGAGAAGATCAAGCAGGCCGAGGACGACCAGCGGACCGATCAGAACCTGGCCGAGCTGCTCGACGAGATCGATCCGCCGCCCGTGCCAGGCTCGGCAGCGCCGCCGGAGTCCACTCCGGCGACCGACCCGGCACCCGCTGACGATGACGCGGCACGCTTCTCCCCGGCCGATCGGAACGGACCGGGCGACGGCTTCGTGCTCAGCGTCGCTACCGTGGACGAGGAAGTTCCAGACGATCCCGAACTGACCGCGTACAACCAGGCGCTGGCTGCCCTGGCCGAGGAGGACCGCCGCCGTGCCCGTCGACCCCGCCGGTGAGATCACCGACACCCCCACCCCCGCGACCGGGCCGGCGGCTACGCCCAAGTCGCCGAAGGTCATGTCCGCGTTCAAGCGGTACAAGATCGCGGCGTTCGTCGTCGGCTGGGGTCTGCTGATCCTTTGCGCGGCAATGGTGTTGAAGTACGTCTTCGACATGCCGCAGGTCGTGGCGATCTGGGGACCGATCCACGGCGCCCTGTTCGTCGGGTACGTGATCGTCGCGTTCGACCTGGCCTACAAGGACCGCTGGTCGCCGCTGGGCACCCTGTGGGTGCTGGTCGCCGGTACCATCCCGTTCGTCTCGTTCCTCGCCGAGAAGCAGGTCCAGCGAAAGGTGCTGGCCGGCCGACGGATGTGAATCCGCGGCTGTGAAGGCGCGGTCGGGACGCATTGTCGGGACTCGGGTCTACCGTCGGCGGCATGGCGACCTGGGATGACGTACGACGGATTGTCGGTGACCTGCCGGAGACCGATGAAGTGATCACCCGCGGCGATCTCGCCTGGCGGGTACGGGGCAAGGGCGTGGTCTGGGAGCGCCCGCTGCGTAAGTCCGATCTGGCGGCCCTGGGTGCGGAAGCGCCGGACGGTCCGATCCTCGGAGCGTATGTGGCCGACGAGGGGGTCAAGTTCGCGCTGTGCGCGGACCGGCCCGATGTCTACTTCACCACACCGCATTTCAACGGATATCCGGCCGTCCTGGTGCGGCTCGAGGAGATCGACGTCGGCGAGCTCGAGGAGCTGATCATCGACGCCTGGCTGGCCAAGGCGCCCAAGCGGCTGGCTGCGCAGTTCCTGGCCGACCGGGAGGGGTGAGCGATGGTCGAATGGGTCGGTTCCATGTGGCCGACGGGGTTGGCGCGGATCCGACACGGAGGAACGAGGGCATCGCACCGTCGACGCCCGGCCCCGCAGCGGTCACGTCATCCAGGACACATTGATCCGTGAGTCCGGGAGGTAGACGCAGTAGATCCCCGTGCGGATGGCCCGATCGAGGTGTTCACCCAGTGCAGGGTCGTGCTGGCGAATCCGGCTCATGGCATAGCGGATCGCCCGGGTGACGCTGACGCGGGCGCGTTCCGATGCCGATCCTGCCCGCCGAGAACGCCCGCCGAGGCCGACAGCACGCGACAACTCGCGGATGAGGAAGTCACGCTCCGCCTCGGCCTGGACAACACGGCCGCCGTCGTTCAGCAGTCGCGCATCCTCGAGATCCTCGTCGATCTCGGCAAGTCGACGACGGTAGGCATCCTTGGCCTGCGCATCGAGAAGGACACCCGAGTCGCCCCATCCGGAAGACGACGACTGCGGATCCGATGTACCGGGAGGGGCTTCGGCCCGAGTCACCCCACCGGCCACGAGGTCAAGGACGTGGAACTCCCGACCGGGATGCGCGAGGAGCCGCGCCAGATAGTGCAGGCCCTTCAGATCGCGCAGGGCAACCGCGTGACCCTCGAACGAAAGCGTCCAATAGTCGCCCTCCCGGCGAAGGACGTTCGGGTTCCCCTGGTCACCCACCTTCGGGGTCGGCACCGGCGACGACGCTGCACCCACCGTGGGGCCGACACCGACCTCAGTTCCTGGCTGCGCCTGCGCAAGCGCGGTTCGCGCCACTGCAACCTCGTGCGGCGCGCCCACCAGACTCCACAGCCGGACGGCTTTGTCGAAGGCATCGCGGGCACCAGGCGGGTCGCCGGCGACGAGCCGCACTCGACCGTCCGCCATTGCCGCACCGGCTGCCAGTGCCCTGCTCTGAAACGATGCAGCCACCGCGGCAAGCTCGTCGGCCGCGGCCCGGGCAGCGACGACGTCGCCGTCGGCCAGCTCGATCTCCACCCGCGCGGCGAGCAACGGGGCACGGCGCAGGTCTGTGTTCGGCGGCAGCTCTTTCGAGGGGACGGTCATGGGATGGTTGAGCGCATCTCGGATGGACGCCGCCGCCAAAGCAATGTCGCCCTGCGCCAGGCGCACCAGGGCGAGTCCCGGCTCCGGATCCCACCCGGCCAGGCGGGCTTCGAGGAATGCCTCCTCCGCGCCTCGGAGGTCACCCAGCTGGAGTCGTATGCGGCCCAACTCGGTCAGGGGCCAGCCGAATTCCCGCCGCAGGTAGGGTCGCAGCTCCGCGCATGCCGCCAACGCCTCCTGCTCGGCTTCGGCGGTCGCCCCGCGCAGTCGAAGGATCTCGGCACGGTGCACGCGGCATCGGCCATGTGCGCTACCGATGGCGCTGGCGCGGCTCCATCGCCTCGGTCCACTCCTCGGCGAGATCGTGCTGGCCGAGTCCTTGGAGCATGCAGACCAGTTCGCAGTAGAGCATCCCGGTCGAGGTGGCATCGAGTTCACCGGAGATGGCGGCCACCCCCGCCTCGTCGAGCAGATCGAGGCCGTGGCGGACATCGCCCGAAAGGACCAGGGCGTGGGCCTCGGCCACCCGACCGATGGCCGCGGCCGCCGGGTTGCAGATCGAACCCGCCGCGACCGCACGATTCGCCCAGTCACCGGCGGCTTTGACCTCGCCCCTCATCAGGCAGTCGTAGCTCTTGATGAGCGCCAGCCAGGCGTGCGCCGGACTGTCGTCGTGACCCTCGAGCAGTCGCTCCGCACGTCTGACCCAGCCTCGAACTGGGGCCATCAGCGCGGTGTCCATCAGAAGATGCAGGGCGATCCGGGTCGCCGCGTCGGGCCGCCGCGAGTGAATCACCGGCTCGCGCCGCCTCCGCGTGCGCGCGTTCCCACGCCCCGAACATGGTGTCGAGATGACCTGCGGCGTATGCAACCTCGGCCAGCATTCCAAGATCGTCGGCGGTCAGCCGGGTGTGCTGGTCGGCCCGGACGAGCAGATCGAACGCCCGCGGCCAATCGCCGACGGCGGCGGCGTTGCGTCCCTGCTCGACCAGCTGCGTTCCGGCCACGCCGTTCATCTCTCACCGATCTGCCGGCGTACCCACCGCGCCGCGGTAGCAACGAAGATCACCCGGGTAACAGTGTTCCTCACGCACAGAGGTTGACCAAGCCCTACCGGGCGTCGGACCCCAGGTGAGGAGACCAATGAATACAAATACGACGGAGCTCGCGCGATCGGGCACCGTACCAGCGAATGGGCAGGAACTGTATTACGAACTCCACGGAGAGGGACCTTCGCTCGTTCTGGTGATGGGGATCGGATACGACTCGTCGCTCTGGACGCTGGCGCAGGTCCCAGCCCTTTCCACGCAGTTCCAGGTGATCCTCGTCGACAATCGCGACGCCGGCCGCAGCTCGAAAGCCCGCCATCCGTACCGGATCGCCGATATGGCAGATGACCTCGCCGGTCTGCTCGACGCCCTGGGGATTGCGCGGACTCACCTGCTGGGGCTGTCCATGGGAGGGATGATCGCGCAGGAATTTGCTCTTCGACATGGGGCCCGGCTGGATCGGCTGGTGCTCGTCGGCACCGGAGCCGCGCCGGCCCGCAGCGCCGTCGATCCGATCCAGATCTGGAGCTGGGTCAAGGCGAACGACCCGACCGGCGAAGTGTTCGGTGGGCAACAGTTCGTGTCCCTCTTCTCGACAACGTTCCTCCGGAACCGTGAGGCCGTCCGCGACACCGCCGAACTGCTGGCCAGCAATCCGTACCCGATGAGTCCCGACGCATACGGGCGGCAGGCAGATGCGTACCGGCAGTTCGATGCGCTCGATCGGCTGGCGGCAATCACCGCCCCGACCCTGGTCGTGGTGGGCGAGCAGGATCAGGTGACGCCACCCTGGATCGCGCGGGAGGTCGCCGAAGGGATCCCGGGTGCACGGTTCGAGGTCATCCGAGGAGCCGGCTCGTCGCACCTCGCACCGATCGAGTGCGCCGACGAGTTCAACCGGCTTGTCTCGAACTTCCTATCCGGATGATCTTGCAGTGCGGCGGCAATGGGGCCGTCAACGGGTCGCATACCGGCTCCGACTTGCATCGGTCGGACTGCCTCTGACGACATGCGAAAATACTGGTGGGCGATACTGGGATTGAACCAGTGACCTCTTCCGTGTCAGGGAAGCGCTCTCCCGCTGAGCTAATCGCCCGGGACCGTCGTGGACGGGTGATACGAGGTGGGAACGGGATTCGAACCCGTGTACACGGCTTTGCAGGCCGTTGCCTCGCCTCTCGGCCACTCCACCGGAGCCGGCCTCCCAGGTGAGACTAGGTGAGACCCTCCGAGCGGACGACGGGATTCGAACCCGCGACCCTCACCTTGGCAAGGTGATGCGCTACCAACTGCGCTACGTCCGCCTGTCTCCGCCGACCGTACCGGCTGCGCGAGCCCGGCAACTCTATCCGACGCGGTGGGCGCCAACCAAACCAGGCACCACTCCCGTGCTGTCGACCACACGTCGGACCGAGTCCGCCTGCGCCGAGCCATCCCCAATGGCTGCCCAACCCCTCGATGGGCCCGGACCGAATCGGCTCGTCGCCCGGGTCCGGTCGGCGCAGGCGGTCACGGCCTGCTCGCACCGATCACCGGTATCGGTGCGGGTGAATCCGATTCACGCCTCGAAGGGGTCGTGAACCGGGAGGTCGCGCAGGTCCGCCTCGATCTCGAAGTACGCGGACTCCGATCCGGTCGGCACGATGTCCACCGTCTCGTCGAGGAAGTCCATGATGTCGGGGGAGTGGGTCAGCAGGCGGGCCACCTGGTCGCCCGAACGAAGCTCGATGATGGTGCCGTCGTGAACCGGGAACACCTGCACGTCGCCCATCCCGGCGGGCCCGCGCACACCCTCCAGCAGCAGCTCGCGGCCGAAGACCCAAGTGATGGCCGGGCTCTGGTCGATCGACAACAGCAACTGGACCGCGAACGGATCGTCGCTGCGGAAGCGGAATTCGCCCTGAACGGGCGGCATGCCCGGATCCGAAATCAGAATCATCTCGGTGACCGTGGCCGTCATGCGGTACTCCACCATGTTGAAGTCGTACATCGTTGTCGTCCCCGCCGTCCGGTGGCCTGTGCTCGGGGGTCTCCCTCGCAGTGGTGTCCAGGCCTTGCCTCTCGCAGTGGGGACGGGGGACCTCCGGACCCATCACGCAGACTTTGCGAGTTCACCCGATTGGAGTACAAAACTCCGTGATGGCCGCCGCTGAGGGAGTCCCGTGGCAGCTGTCAGTGACCGGGAGGCGGTTATCGGACGGCAAGGGGATCGGGTAAGGTTGCTGCTGCTCGTCACGCACGAGGTTCCCGGGCGAT
>JBIOVW010000357.1:0-8048 GCA_044867945.1 Nakamurella sp.
CCTGACCTGGGCGGAGGATCCCCCAACAACTGCACGCACGCTCACCAGCCAGCCCGCACCAGCAGGCAGGCGACTCAAACGCGCCCCTGACCCAGCCGCCCGTCACCTATTTTCGACTGATCAACACGAAGCGGTGAACACAATGCACGCAATCGGGGACCGAAGGGACGACTCTCGGTAGGTTCGGACCAGGCCGCGGCGCGGCGGCCCACGTCGTGCGGGAGGTCGGACGGTGCGATCCGGGTCGAGCTGGTCCCTGGCCCGGCGCATCCTGGCGCTGCAGGCCATCGTCCTGGTCGTGGTCCTCGGCGGACTGCTCACGGCCGTGCTGGTGGACACCGACGCGGAAACCGAGCGCGCCACCGGCGAACGGGTCGCCTCGATCGCCGCCACGATGGCGGACGCGCCGAGCGTCCGGGCCGCGGTGGCCGCCGACTATCCGGACGGGCAGGAGATCACCGGCGCCTCGGCCGTCATGCAGCCGTACGCCGAGGCTGTCCGCGCCTCGACCGCGACCGATTTCGTCGTCATCATGACCCCGGCCGGCACCCGCTACACCCATCCCGATCCCGATCAGATCGGCGGCACCTACCTGGGCAACCGGGACGTCGCCCTGGCCGGCGGCGTCGGCGTCGAGACCTACACCGGCACGCTGGGACCGTCGGTCCGGGCGATCGTCCCGGTGGAACAGGACGGGCAGGTGGTCGCCCTCGTGTCGGTGGGCGTCACCGTCGACCACCTCGACGAGCTGACCAACCGCCGGCTGCTGGTTCTCGGGCTGATCGCACTGGGTGCGTTCGCGGTGGGAGTCGCCGGCTCCCTGATGATCGCGCGCTGGGTCCGGCGGCAGACCCTGGGCATGGGTCCGAAGGAGCTGGCCCGGCTGTTCACCTACTACGACGCGGTGCTCTCCTCGGTGCACGAGGGCATGGTGCTGCTCGCTGCGCAGGGCACCATCACGAGCGTGAACACCGAGGGTCGCCGGTTGTTGGGCCTGGGGGAGGAGGCGATCGGCCGGACTCCGGTCGACGCCGGCCTGCCCGCCCACCTCGCCGCGCTGATCAGCGATTCGGACGAGCTGACCGACGAGCTGGTGCTCTCCGAGGATCGGGTCCTGCTGGTCACCCGCCGCCCCGTGGCCGTGCGCGGCACGGTGGTCGGAGCCGTGGTGACCCTCCGCGACCACACCGAACTGGACGCGCTGACCGGTGAGCTCGACCGGGCCCAGAACTTCTCCGAGGCGTTGCGAGCGCAGGCCCACGAGTCCGCCAACCGGATGCACACCGTGATCTCGCTGATCGAGCTCGGGGAGACCGAGCACGCGCTGAGCTTCGCAGTGTCCGAGATGCAGACCGCCCAGCGGCTGGCCGACCGCGTTCTCGAGGGCGTGGGCAACCCGGCGATGGCGGCGCTGCTGCTGGCCAAGTCGGCGCAGGGGGCCGAACGGGGCATCGAGGTGACGGTCCGGCCCGGCTCCTTCCTGCCCCCGGACGCGGCCCCCGACCACGAGCTCGTCACGATCGTCGGCAACCTGCTGGACAACGGGTTCGACGTGCTCGCCGCGGTCCCGCCGCCCGGCGAGCGGGCGATCCGGGTTGCGTTGGACCTGATCGGCGCCACCATCGCCGGCGCGGAGGGGGTCGGAGGCGGCCCTCCCAGTCCCGACCCGGCCGACGACGGCGTCGATCTGCATCTCCCGTACGTTCGCATCGTCGTGACCGACACCGGTCCCGGGCTCACCGCCGAGCAGGCTCGGGCGGTGTTCACCCGTGGCTGGTCGACCAAGACCGCCAAGGGTCCGGCCGGCGACCGCGGTCTGGGGCTGGCCCTGGTCGCGCAGGCCGTGACACGGTGCGGCGGGACCGTGCACGCCGACCCGGGCCGAGGGGCGCGGTTCGTGGTGGCGCTGCCCTACCTGGGCTCGGCCGACCGATCGACGTCGCCGTCCGTGACCTCCGATAGAGCGGTCCGATGATCCGGGTGCTCGTCGTCGAGGACGAGCCGATCGCCGCTCGCGCGCACAAGGCGTATGTGGAACGGGTGGACGGGTTCGAGGTCGTCGCGATCGCGCATTCGCGGATGGAGGCCGAGCGGGCGCTCGCCAAGGGCGGTATCGATCTGGTGCTGCTGGATCTGCACCTGCCCGACGGGCACGGGCTCGACCTGTTCCGTCGCATCCGTGCGGCCGGCTCGACGGTCGACGTGATGATCGTGTCCTCCGCCCGGGACGCCGATGTCGTCCGGTCGGCGGTCGCCCAGGGCGCCGTCCAGTACGTGATCAAGCCGTTCGCCTTCAACGTGCTGCGCGACCGGCTGCTGTCCTACAAGGAGTTCGCTCAGCAGGTCGGGGGTGGGGACGACGTCGACCAGGCCGCGGTCGACCGGGCGCTGGGCACGCTGCGGGCGCCCAGCTCCGGTTCGCTGCCCAAGGGAATGACGAAGGAGACCCTGGCGATCGTCGTGGGCGCGCTGCGCGAGTTGGGCGAGGCGTCGGCGTCGCAGATCGGGGAGGTCCTGGGCGTTTCCCGGATCACCGCCCGGCGCTACCTGGAGCACCTGGCCGACACGAACGTCGCCGAGCGGACTTTGAGGTACGGGCAGGTCGGGCGGCCGGAGACCCGCTACGGATTGCGCCGTTCCGACTGATCGGCCGGGAACTGTGTCGGGACGGCCCCGCTCGTCTGCCGCCACACCTCCCGGACGGTCAGGCACAGCGTCAACCACGCCACCCCGGTGACCCAGCCGCCGATGATGTCCGTCGCCCAGTGCACCCCTAGGTAGATCCGGGACCACCCGATGGCCAGCACGAACAGCACGCCGCCGGCGATCAGCGTGACCCGCCAGGCGGTGCTGGCGATCAGCGGCACCACGACCACCAGGATCACGCCGATGATCGCCGCCGAGGCGAGCGCATGGCCGGACGGGAACGACTCGTTGGTCTCGGTGACCAGGCGGTATTCCTCGGGCGGCCGTTCCCGCCCGACGGTCGCCTTGCCCACCGTCACGAGCAGGCCGGCGCCGGCGGAGACGACGGCGACCAGAACTGCGTTGCCCCGCCGGCCGTTGAACCACAGGACCAGGACGGTGATGGAGGCGATGATTCCCATCGAGACCGTGCTGCCGACCTCGGTGACGGTGATGGCGACGGTGGTCAGGGCTGGTGTGCGATGGTCGATCGCCCATTGCCAGACGATCGGATCGATGGACGCCAGACCGCCACCCTCGATCGCGCCGTCGGCCAGGCCCAGAATGACCGCACCGAGCAACGTGAGCACCGCGCCGCTGGCCAGCAGCAGTTCGGCCAACCGGGGGCGGGACCGTCGCCACCGAAACGCCACGACCGCGCCGAGGACCATCAGGAGCAGCCCCGCGATCGCGTAGGGCAGCCAGACGTACCCGAACTCGAAGAAGGTGTCTTCGTCCGAGCGGGCCAGGGCCGGCATCAATGCAGCATTCGCCTGTCTCAGTCGAAGATCTCCTCGAGAAAGGCCTTCCGCCGCTTCTTCTTGGGACGCAGCTTTTCCGCCCGGACCTTGCCGTAATCCCTGCGGGATTCATTGACGGCGTCCCGGCGGGACTCCTTTGCCGGCCGCTGCGGCCGGTCGTAGTCCACGATCGAGGCAGACTCCGAATCCGGCGGCGTGAGCCCGAAGAACTGGGCCTCCGCCGAGATCAGGTGTTCCAGTTCACCGCGGTCCAGGAAGACCCCGCGGCACTGCTTGCACACCTCGACGGTGACGCCGCCGCGTTCGACGCTGCGCATCTTGCCTTGGCACTTGGGACAGATGAGGCTCATGATGCGGGCAACGCTATCCGGTCGCGGCGCCCCGGCATCACCCGAACAGGCCGTCCATGAACGACTTCTTGCCCTTCTTCGACGAACTCTGTCCCTTGCCCTTGTTCAAATAGCCGGTGGCCATCGAGGCAATCGTCGACAGGTCCGACATGGGGGAGCGGGCGGCCGTGGGTTGCGCGACCGGCTGGCCGGGTGCGGCGGGGGCCTGCGGGTAGGACGGGGGTGCCGCCGGCCCGGGGGGTGCCGCGGCGGCGTTGAACCGGGCCTCCGCGTCGATCAGGTGTTCCAGCTCCCCGCGGTCCAGAAAGATGCCGCGGCAGTCCGTGCACTGATCCACGGTCACGCCGTTGCGCTCGTAGCTGCGCATCGACCCGTGGCACTTGGGGCAGATCATCGTCATGGTGATGTCAACGCCCCGGCGACGCGGTCGAGTTCCGCATCGACCGACCGGATCGCGGCGGCCGCCGGGCCTGGGTCGGGGCAGAGTTGGTGGACACGTCGAATGAGCGTACAGTGGAACGTCGGCGCGCGGGTCGCGTCGGCTTGCGGCTGCTCGCGTCACGGCAGCGGTCGGGTCGACGTCGGATGAACTCCATCCGGCGCGCCGCGCCCCCGGGCCATGCGCCGCCGGTCACATCGGCCGGCGAAGCCTGCGGGGCCGCCGGTCCTGAGGGTACCGGCATGACCCGGCCGGCAGGAAGTAAGAAGTGCGGAGGATATGGGCAAGAAGGACGGGGCCATCGAGGTCGAGGGTCGCGTGGTCGAGCCGTTGCCCAACGCGATGTTCCGGGTCGAGTTGGAGAACGGGCACCGCGTGCTCGCGCACATCAGCGGCAAGATGCGTCAGCACTACATCCGGATCCTCCCCGAGGACAGGGTCGTCGTCGAGCTCTCGCCGTACGACCTGACCAGGGGACGGATCGTCTACCGATACAAGTAATCACTGCTCGCCGCAGGGGCTTGTCCCGGCTCCGCCGGGGCTGACCAACAGGCACTGCTCGCCGCAGGGGGTTGTCCCGGCTCCGCCGGGGCTGACCACCCGAAGCCAGCACGAACCACCGCCGCTCCCTTTCTCGGGGAGCGACCGGGGCCGCATGCCCCGGGCGATCGGCCGCCACCCGGTGGACCGATAGGGAGCGGTCCCGCACGGGGCCGCGCGGTCCGGCGCCGACAACCGGAGCCGGTACTAGAGACAGGAACGACAGTGAAGGTCCAGCCGAGCGTCAAGAAGATCTGCGACAAGTGCAAGGTGATCCGCCGGCACGGTCGCGTCATGGTCATCTGCGAGAACGTTCGCCACAAGCAGCGGCAGGGCTGACAACAGGTCAACTGCCGTCGACCGGCCCCGAACCGGTCGTCACCATCGCGTCACCACCCGCCCGTCCCGGCCCGCCGGAACGAGTGCGGGATGCCCCCGGACCACGGGCCGGGGCCCCGGCCGGATGCCGGGGACGGGACGCGACCGACACCCGTGGGCGACACAAGGGAGTACACGCCCGATGGCGAGACTCGTCGGCGTCGATCTGCCCCGCGACAAGCGGATGGAGATCGCGCTCACCTACATCTACGGGATCGGCCGTACCCGATCGCTTGAACTGCTCAAGGCCACCGGCATCAGCCCTGACCTGCGCTCCAAGGACCTGTCGGACGAGGACGTGCTTGCCCTGCGCGACGCGATCGACGCCGCCGACCTCAAGGTCGAGGGCGACCTGCGCCGCGAGGTCCAGGCCGACATCCGCCGGAAGATGGAGATCGGCTCCTACCAGGGCCTGCGGCACCGCCGGCACCTGCCGGTCCGCGGTCAGCGCACCAAGACCAACGCGCGCACCCGCAAGGGACCGAAGAAGACCATCGCCGGCAAGAAGAAGGCCAGGTAAGCCATGCCCCCCAAGTCCCGTCAGGGCTCCGCGGCGGTCAAGAAGGTCCGCCGCAAGGAGAAGAAGAACGTCTCGCACGGCCACGCGCACATCAAGAGCACGTTCAACAACACCATCGTCTCCATCACCGACCCGACCGGCGCGGTGATCAGCTGGGCCTCGGCCGGCCACGTCGGCTTCAAGGGCTCCCGCAAGTCGACACCGTTCGCCGCGCAGATGGCGGCGGAGAACGCCGCCCGCCAGGCCATCGAGCACGGCATGCGCAAGGTCGACGTGTTCGTCAAGGGTCCGGGTTCCGGCCGGGAGACCGCGATCCGCTCGCTGCAGGCCGCCGGCCTGGAGGTCGGCGCCATCTCCGACGTCACCCCGCAGGCACACAACGGGACCCGGCCGCCAAAGCGGCGCCGGGTCTGACGCGGGCCTGGGATACGGAGCGAGAGGACAAACATCATGGCGAGATACACCGGACCCATCACCAAGAAGTCCCGCCGGCTCAAGACCGACCTGGTCGGCGGCGACATGGCCTTCGAGCGCCGTCCCTTCCCGCCCGGCCAGCACGGCCGCGCGCGGACGAAGGAGAAGGAGTACCTGACCCAGCTGCAGGAGAAGCAGAAGGCCCGCTACACCTACGGCGTGCTGGAGAAGCAGTTCCGTCGCTACTACGCCGAGGCCGCCTCGCGGTCCGGCAAGACCGGCGACACGCTGCTGCAGATCCTCGAGTCGCGGCTGGACAACGTCATTTACCGGGCCGGCCTGGCCCGCACCCGGCGGCACGCCCGGCAGCTGGTCTCCCACGGGCACTTCGAGGTCAACGGCGTGCGGGTGGACGTCCCCTCGTACCGCGTCGAGCAGTACGACCTGATCACCGTGCGCAAGCAGTCGGCCGAGTCCTTCCCGTTCGAGCTGGCCCGTGCCACCTTCGGCGAGCGACAGCCCCCGGCGTGGATGAAGGTCGTGCCGGAGACGCTGCAGGTGATCATCCACTCGCTGCCGGTCCGCGCCCAGATCGACTCGCAGGTCACCGAGCAGCTGATCGTCGAGTTCTACTCGAAGTAGGGTCGCTCGCCGCGACCGGCCAACGGAACGCCTTCGGCGTGCTGCCGGCTGGTCGGGGCGGCTCGCTTCGCTCGCTCCGAGCAAGGCTTCGCCGTTGCTCGGTCACGTGTGGCGTCATATGGCGGGCGCCACCTGTCATTGGAGGTACCACCATGCTGATCTCTCAGCGTCCCACCCTGAACGAGGAGCCGGTCGCCGACAACCGGTCCCGGTTCGTCATCGAGCCGCTCGAGCCCGGCTTCGGCTACACCCTGGGCAACTCGCTGCGGCGCACTCTGCTGTCCTCCATCCCCGCCGCGAGCGTCACCAGCGTGCGCGTCGACGGCGTGCTGCACGAGTTCACCACCGTGCCAGGCGTCAAGGAGGACATCACCGAGCTCATCCTCAACCTCAAGGAGCTGGTCGTCTCCTCCGAGGACGACGAGCCGGTCACCATGTACCTGCGCAAGCAGGGCCCCGGCGACGTGACCGCCGCCGACATCGCCCCGCCCGCCGGTGTCACCGTGCACAACCCCGATCTCAAGCTGGCCACCCTGACCAAGAAGGGCAAGCTGGAGATCGAGCTGGTCGTCGAGCGCGGCCGTGGCTACGTGCCCGCCTCGCCGAACAAGGTGGTGGGCGCGGAGATCGGTCGCATCCCGGTCGACTCCATCTACTCGCCGGTGCTCAAGGTCACCTACCGGGTCGAGGCCACCCGCGTCGAGCAGCGCACCGACTTCGACAAGCTGGTGCTGGACGTGGAGACCAAGCCGTCGATCACCCCGCGGGACGCGCTGGCCTCCGCCGGCACCACCCTGGTCGAGCTGTTCGGCCTGGCCCGCGAGCTGAACGTGGACGCGGAGGGCATCGAGATCGGGCCGTCGCCCGCCGAGGCGGACCACATCGCCGCGTTCGGGCTGCCGATCGAGGAGATGGACCTGACCGTCCGCTCCTACAACTGCCTCAAGCGCGAAGGCATCCACACCGTGGGCGAGCTGGTCTCCCGCACCGAGGCCGACCTGCTGGACATCCGCAACTTCGGGCAGAAGTCGATCGACGAGGTCAAGATCAAGCTCGCCGGCATGGGCCTGGCCCTGAAGGACTCGCCGGCCGGGTTCGACCCCGCGGCCGCCGCGATGTCCTACGGCGACGAGGGCTGGAACGACGACACCGACGAAAGCGGCTACGGCTCGCTCGCCGGTCTCGGCGGCACCGCCCAGGACGACACCGACTACGCGGAGACCGAGCAGATTTAGCTCTTTCGTTCCAGGTCCACCCGGCCACCGGGTGGGCGGGACCGGATTTCGGTTCCGAACACGAAGGAAACCGTCGGCGCCCCG
>JBIOVW010000358.1:0-7342 GCA_044867945.1 Nakamurella sp.
GTGCGCTGGTTCCGGTGACCAACGAGGACGCCACCCCCGGAATCATGCCGAACGTCATCCCGGCCCGGATCACCAACTACTTCGACTACGCCGGGGCGAACCTGACCGTCGACACCGGGTTCGGGTCAGGACTGGCCGCCGCCGGTCTGGCCATCGACCGGATCCGGGACGGTGACTGGGATTTCGGGCTCGTCCTCGGGGTGAACGGCAACAGCACCCCGGAGCTGCGGGGTCTGCTCGACGGCAGCCTGGACGGCGCTGAACCGGCCGAGGGCGCCGTGCTGCTCGCGCTGACCCGTCGCAGCGTCGCCGAGCGGGAGCAGCTGCCGGTGCTCGCCGAACTCAGCATGCTCAGGGGAGCCGAGGCAGCGGCAGCGACCGCCGCGCCGCAGCCCGCCCTTGCCGGGCGGCACTACCTGGGCGCCCAAGGCACACTCGAGTTGCTCGCCGCCCTCGGTCACGGCCGCGCCGCCTCCGTCACCTGCACCGACGCCATCACCGGCGGGAAGATTGCGGTGCAGATCCGCCCCACCGGCGCCGAACCGGAGCCGGCGGCCGCTCGACCGACGCTCTCGGAGCCGCACCCCGACACGATCACCCCGTTCGCCGTCGAGTTCATCCGGTGCGAAGCCGAAAACGTTCGCAGCGCCCTTCCGGCCCTGCCGCCGAACTGCCTGATCGTCACCGACGCACCCGACGACCTGCCGCGCGTCGACCGGTCCTCACTGATCCTGTCCACGGTGCCCGCGCGCGACCCGGGGGTCGTCGCGCCGACCGGCCCGCTGGAGGAGACAACTGTCGCGGACGCGATCGCCGGGCTGGGTGCGCCCCTGCGGCATCTGCGGGTGGTCGTCACCCTCGGCCCGGACCGCGAACCCACCGAACCCGGCTTCGCCGAGGCGCTCCGGCTGGCGGACCTGACCTTCATGGCTGCTCGGGCGATCCGCGCGGAGATGGCCGGTGGGTCCTGCTGCCTGCTCGCCCTTGACGCGGTGGGTGGCGCGCGACCGCGCGCCGTCGCCGGCATGTTCACCGGGATGATCAAGACCCTGGGCGTGGAACTGCCCGGGACCGCCGTGTTCGCACTGCTCACCACGACGGTCACCGTGGCCGGCGGGCTCGCCGAGCTGGTCGCCGAATCGCGCAGGCCTCGGCTGCTGCCGGTGACCGTCCTGGTCGGGGGGCGCCGGTTCGTCCCGATGGCCGTGCCGCGGCCGGAGACCGACGGGGCGCCCGGGCCGATCCGGATCGACCGGAACTCCGTGGTGGTGGCCGCCGGCGGATCCCGCGGCGTCACCGCCGCGTTGCTCACGGCAATCGCGCGCCGGTCCATGCCGACGCTGTGGGTGCTCGGGTCGAACCCGCTCGACGGCCCCGGGCGCGATGAACCGCCACAGACTCGCGCCGAGTTCCTGGCCGCGGCCCACGCGGCCGGATCCGGACGGACGCTGCCCGAACTCAATCGCGCCTTCGACCGGCTCAGGCACGCGCAGCAGGCGCGGTCCACCATCGGCGAACTGACCCGGCTCTGCGGCCCGGATGCCGTCCGCTACCGGGTGTGCGACCTCACCGACCCGGAGGCGGTCCGCCGGACGGTCGACGAGATCACCGTCGTCGACGGACGGGTCGACCTGGTCGTCCTCGGCGCCGGCATCAACCGTTCCGCGGCGCTGGACCGCAAGCGGCTCAGCGACTTCCGGGCCGTGCGCGACGTGAAGGCGCTCGGCTACGCCAACCTGCGCCGGGCGTTCGCCGGACGGCCGCCGGCGGCGTGGTGCAATCTGGGCTCCATTCTCGGGTTCACCGGACAACCGGGCGAGATCGACTACACGGCAGGCAACGACCTGCTGGCCGGCGCGGCTTACGCGGGCCGCTCCGACGGCTGCGAGGAGTTCACCATCGGCTGGACCCTCTGGGACAGCATCGGTCTGGCCGCCGATCCGGTCACCCGCGGTTACCTGCGCCGTTCCGGCTTCTCGGCGGGCATGTCGACCGCCGAAGGCGTCCGGCTGTTCCTGGGCGAGCTCGACCGACCCGCCCGGGACCGGGTCACTGTCCACCTTGGTTCGGCCGAGAAGGACCTGCTGGAAAAGCGTTTCCCCGGGATCCGGGCCGCGATGACGGACGCGGCGATGCGCCCCGAACCGGACCGCGCGCCCGTCGACACCGACGAACTGCCCTCGGCGATCGGGCGACGAGAGCTCCGCGCGTCGTGCCGGACCTTCGACACCGGCGAGCGGATCACCGACTACCTGCTCGATCTGGCCCACGATCGCTATCTGGCCGACCATCTGGTGAACGACCGGCCGACCCTACCCGGCACGTTCGCGCTGGAACTGGCCGCCATGTCCGCAGAGGAACTGTGCCCCGGCCGGCACACCATCGCCTTCGAACATGTCGTGTTCCGCAAGTTCCTCCGGCTGCACCCGAACCGGCCGACGATGGCCATTCGGGTGCGCGCCACCGTGTTGCCGGCCGCCTCGGACGCCCCGGAAAGCCTCGTGCACGTGACGATCACCTCCGATGTGCGGGCCCCGTCGGGCGAAATGCTGATCGCCGACCAGGTCCATGCCGATCTGGACGTCGTGCTGGCCGACCGGATGGGCACCAGCCCGGTTCCCCCGCGCGGTGTGCTGGAACGAGGTCGGCCGACCGTCGACCCGTACCTCATCAGCAATCCCGCCGTGCTGCTGTCCGGGCCCATGGACACCTTGCGGTCACCGGTTCTCGGCGAACATGAGGGACAGGCGATGTTCGTCCTACGGCCGGAGGCGTACCGCGCGCCGTTCGACCGGTTCAGAATCCCGGCCCTTTTGCTGGACGGCCTGGCCCGCACGTCGGTCCTGGTCGGCGGCGATCATCCGGCACGACCGCTGTTCGCCCTGTCCGGCATCGAACGCGTCGACCTCTTCGACGCGCGGGCCGACGGCCGCAACGACATCGCCCTTGCGACGCGATATCCGCGGATCCGGTTGATCTCCGGCCCCGATCCGGCCACCCCCGGCGCGTTCTGCGGGGAAGCGGTCGCCGAATCCGGGACGGTGCTGGCCCGGATGACCGGGCTCGAAGGTGTGCTGCTCGGCTGGTGCGCGGAAGGGAGCGGGGACTTCCGGGCGGCCGGCCGCGGACGCAGGGACCGGTTCCAGCCACCCGGGGGCACCCGTTCGAGTGCCAGGCAACTCCATTCGGCGACCGCCCGTCCGCTGGACGAGTGAAGCGGCTGACGGTCGGTACTATCCGGCCCATCGCCGTGTCTACTCAGTATGCTGTTTTGCGAAGTGGACGCCTGACGATGAGTTTGCGCTCGGATTCGGCGACGAACATCGCCGACGGACTCCGGATCGACAGCCGGGCCGGTGATCTCGAGACCGAAGCCGCGCCGGCGAGCGGGATTCGACACGGAGCCGCACTCGAGTTCCGCGTCCTCGGACCCGTGCAGGTGTGGGTGGGGGACAAGGAACTGCAGCTCGGCGGGTCCAAGCAGCGGACCGTGCTGGCCGCCCTCCTGCTGGCCCGCGGCAAGGTGGTCACCGACGCCGCGCTGAGCACGGCGCTCTGGGGCGAGGACCCGCCGCGTACCTCCAGCGCGCAGATCTACACCTACGTCTCAAGGCTGCGCCGTAGCCTGGGCGACGAGGTGCTGCTGACCCGCAGCGGCCAGGGATACGCGCTGCTGGCGCCGACCGCACGGTTCGACCTCGACGAGTACCTGACCCTGGCCCGGCGGGGGCGGGCCGCACTCGAGCAAGGGCGATCCGACATCGCCTCGCTGCACCTGGCTGCGGCGCTGGGCCTGTGGCGGGGCGCGGCGCTGGGTTCCGGCACCGAGTTCCTCGCCGAGACCGAGGTCGCCGCGCTGGAGGAGAGCCGTCTGGCCACCAGGGAGCTGCGGATCGAGGCCGACCTGTCGTTGGGTCGCACGTGCGAGCTGATCGCAGAGCTCACCCAACTTGTGGCGGCCCATCCGCTTCGGGAGCGGTTCCGCGCCCAGCTGATGACGGCACTCTGGCGGTCGCACAGGCGGGCGGATGCGCTGCGGGTGTACTTCGAGGGCCGGGAACAGCTGGCCGACGAGCTGGGCGTGGATCCGAGCCCGCTGCTGACCGAGCTGTACGAGGAGATCGTCGCCGAGCCCACGGACGGCCCCGGGGTCAGGACGCCGGCCGCGTCGCCGGGCCCGGCCGCACCCGCGATGCTGCCGGCCGACGTGGCCGACTTCACCGGCCGCCGGAGCGAGGTCGCGCGACTGAACCGGTGGCTGGGCCTTGCACCTCGGCTACCGTGGGGCCATGGCAAGCCGGATCTCACTCCTGGGCAACAGCTATCGGACGGAAGCCGCCCGCACATGGCCATCATCTCCGGCCATCCCGGGGTGGGAAAGACCGCGCTGGCGGTGCATGTCGCACACGCGGCCCGGAACGCCTACCCCGACGGGCAACTCTATGCCGATCTCGGCGGGGCCGGGCGGCCTTGGGTGGACGCCCACGACGTGCTCGCCTGGTTCCTGCGCGCCCTCGGCGCCGCTGCGGACGAGATCCCCTCCGACACACAGGAACGCGCGCAGGTCTACCGCAGCCTGTTGGCCAGCCGCCGGGTGCTCGTCGTCCTGGAGAACGCCGCGTCGGACGAGCAGGTTCAGCTCCTGTTGCCTGCCGGCGTCGGGTGTGGCGTCCTGATCACGAGCCTCGAACCGCTGGCGGCCGTGCCCGTCGACCACCAGATCGAGCTGGGTGCCTTCAGTGTCGACGAGGCCCTTGACTTCCTGGGCCGGGCGGGCGGCCGCGGTCGAGTTCGCAGGGAGCGCCCGGCGGCACTCGAACTGGTCGACAACTGCGGCCGGCTTCCGTTGGCACTGAGGATTCTCGGCCTGCAGTTGAGCCGCAAGCCGCATTGGACGCTGCGTCGGATGGTGGCGCATCTGCGAGCCGAACCGACGCGGCTCGACCGCCTGCAGGCGGGGGCGCTGTGCATTCGTTCCGCGCTCGACCGGCTGTTCGACGCCATCGAAGATCACTGGCTGGCGCAGGTTCGGCTACTCGCCGAACTGCCGATGCCCGACTTCTCCGCGGACTCGGTCGGCCGGGCACTGGGGATGTCCGAGAACGTCGCCGAGCACGTGCTCGAGCACCTGCTCGACCGGCGACTGCTGGAACTCACCGGTCCTTGCGCCGGTCGGCCGCCGATCTACAGCTTTCCGCCCCTGACCCGGCTGGCCGCGCGGGAGCTGCGCCGCCACCACGGATCCCGTCCGCCGGTCGACGAAGCCTGCGGCTGAGGCTCCTCGCCCTGGTCAGCCGGGCGGCCGTCGTCGAATTCACTCGGAAACAGTTCCGAGGAACGGGTTCGAAGGATCACGCGGCGAGAGTTTCCGGACCGGAGGCACCCTTCCGTCCGGTGCTCCCCGGCCGCGCCGGGACCAGCGGCAGGTCCGGTCGGAAGACGTGGTAGATCGTCCGTTGGAGCCGCTCCAGCGACAGCTCTTCCGCCCAGAACATGAATCGCAGCGGCTCCCGGGTCCCGACCAGATCACGCTCGATCACGACGTCCGCACGCAGACCCGTGCGGTGGTGCGTGGAGCGTTCCAGGAAGGCCTCGCCCCGCGAGCGCTCCCGATCCCGGAGCCAGTTGAATCGGGGTATCAGCAAGCGCCTTTCGCCGTGGACGGTCTCACCCATGTCCACCGCCCCGAAGGGGACCTGCGGCACCCGCCGCCGTGGCAACGTCACGATCGGCTCGCGACCGTCGACGACGACCAGCGTCCTGCGGCCGTGGTCGATCTGCCGGCGGACATGTGCCAGGATCTCACGCCGCGGCCAGACATGATCCAGAACCCTTTGATGGACGACGGTCTCGGCACGGTGAAACGCGTTCGGGCCTTCGAGTCGCCACGGGCCGACGGTCCAGTGCAGGCGGGCGACACCCTCGAAAACAACATGCACACCGTCGACAAACAGTGCCGTCATCCGAATGCCCCTAGCGGCGTGCGTCGTCGCACAGCTCTCCGATGGCCCGTGGATCCCTTGCCTGTTGGAGGCGGGACGAGGGACAACAGATACGTCGACCTGCCGTCGGGTGGCCGAAAGAGCTGTTCACCAATAAAGTCCGCGACCGCTGCCCGACCGGTCCTGCCGCCGCCGGCCACCTCCCGTAGCCTGAACCGGTGCCCGGCCTCTCGACGCTGCTGCCGCGAGAAGTGATGGTGGTGCAGTGGCGCGCAGACCGCCCTCCCGAGTTCGCGGTGGATCACACCCCGTACCCCGGCGAGGAGGTCGCGATGGTGCGTGCCGTGCCGAAGCGGCGGCAGGAGTTCACCATCGCCCGCGCCTGTGCCCGGCGGGCCCTGCAGCAGCTGGGCCTGCCGCCGGTCCCGATCCCGAAAGGTCCGGCGGGTGAACCGCAGTGGCCCGGGGCGGTGGTCGGCAGCATCACCCATTGCGCCGGCTACGCGGCGGCCGCGGCCGCCAGGCGCTCGCAGCTGCTGACGCTGGGCATCGACGCCGAACCGAACGAGCCGCTGCCCGGCGGCGTGCTCGGCCTGACCGCGTCGTCGAGCGAGATCGCTCACCTCGACCGGCTTGCCGCCACCGACCCGCGGGTGCACTGGGGACGCCTCGCGTTCTGCGCGAAGGAGGCGCTGTACAAGGCCTGGTTCCCCGTCCGACGCTGCTGGCTCGGGTTCGAGGACGTCGACGTGCGGATCGAGCCGGACGGGTGGTTTCACTGCCGGCTGCTCGTCCCCGTACCCGACGCCGCCCGGTTCCAGGAGTGCCATGGGCGGTGGACGCTCGACGACGGCAGGCTGCTGGCCGCCGTGCTGCTCACCGCAGATCAGCCCTGACCGGTCAGCCGGCCGAAGCGCGGGGATGCAGCCGACCGCCCTTGAGCATCAGCACCTCGTCCAGCCGTTCCAGGGTCCGCCACCGGTGCGCCACCACCACGATCGTGCGGCCGGGGGCGAGCCGTTCGACGGCCTGCTCCACCAGCTCCGCCGTCACCGGGTCGATGTCCGAGGTCGCCTCGTCCAACAGCAGCACCCGCGCGTCCACCAGGCAGACCCGGATCAGCGCCACGAGTTGCCGCTCCCCCGCCGACAATCCGCCGTCGGCGCCGACGGTCGTGGCAAGGCCGTCGGGCAGGGCATCCAGCCACCGGCCGAGGCCGATCCGCCCGGCAGCCTCCCGCAGCACCTCGTCGCCGGCCATCGGCCGGGCCAGCCGCAGCTCGTCGGCCAACGTGCCCGACCCGAGTTGCACCTGCTGCGGCACGAAGGCCACCGCGCGGACCCGCTCGGCCGGCGGCAGGTCGCACACGATCACCCCGCCCACCCGCACCGTGCCCCGGT
>JBIOVW010000359.1:0-9836 GCA_044867945.1 Nakamurella sp.
GCGGCGTGACGGCGCTCGACGACGTCAGCTTCGAGATCCGGGAGGGCGAGATCCTGGGCCTCATCGGGCCCAACGGCGCCGGCAAGACCACGTGCTTCAACGTGATGACCGGGGTGTACCAACCCACGTCGGGCGACGTCCGGTTCCTCGGGGAGCCGCTGGGCAAGCGCCACAAGTTCCAGATCACGAAGCTCGGCATCGCTCGCACGTTCCAGAACATCCGGCTGTTCCACAACATGACGGCCCTGGAGAACGTGCTCGTCGGCGCGGATGCCCATCACTCGACGGGCATGGGGACCGCGCTGCTCAGGCTCCCGAAGCACTTCTCTGAAGAGCGCGAGGGCATGGACCGGGCCTACGAGCTGCTGAAGTTCATGGGTCTGGAGAAGCGGGCGGACGAGCTCGCCCGCAACCTGCCCTACGGCGACCAACGCCGGCTCGAGATCGCCCGGGCGCTGGCGACGAACCCCAAGCTGCTCTGCCTGGACGAGCCGGCCGCCGGCTTCAACCCGGCCGAGAAGGACTCGCTGCTCCAGCTGATCCGCGACATCCGCGACACCGGCGTGACCGTGCTGCTCATCGAGCACGACATGCGCCTGGTCATGGGCGTCACCGACCGGATCGTGGTGCTCGAGTTCGGCAAGAAGATCGCCGATGGTCTGCCGGCCGAGATCCGGGACAATCCCGCGGTGATCGCCGCCTACCTGGGGGTGCCCGACGATGCCTCTGCTTGAGGTCAAGGACATGGCGGTCGCCTACGGCCGGATCGAGGCGCTGCACGGGATCTCGCTCTCCGTGGAGGACGGGGAACTGGTCACCCTGATCGGTGCCAACGGGGCCGGCAAGACCACGACAATGCGGGCGATCTCCGGGATCCGGCCGCTGTCCCGTGGTTCGATCGTCTTCGACGGGCAGGACATCACCAGGTTGCGGGCGTACAAGCGGGTGCTCGCCGGCATCGTGCAGGCCCCCGAGGGGCGAGGGGTGTTCCCGGGCATGACCGTCCAGGAGAACCTGGACATGGGCCACTACGGGCGCAAGTTCGAGTCCAAGGCGGCCTACCAGGAGACGTTGGATCGGGTGTTCGAGTTCTTCCCCCGGGTGCTGGAGCGGCGCACCCAGGTGGGTGGCACCCTGTCCGGTGGTGAGCAGCAGATGGTCGCGATCGGCCGCGCGTTGATGGCCCGGCCACGGGTGCTGCTGCTGGACGAGCCCTCGATGGGTCTGGCACCGATGGTGATCCAGCAGATCTTCAAGATCATCTCGGAGATCAACGCGCAGGGCACCACGATCCTGCTGGTGGAGCAGAACGCCCAACAGGCACTGTCCCGGTCGCACCGGGCGTACATCCTGGAGACCGGTGAGGTCGTGAAATCCGGGCCCGGCAAGGAGCTGCTCGCCGACCCGGCCATCAAGGAGGCGTACCTCGGCGTGGCGTGAGACGGGTGCGTCCGCACGAGCGGCTGTACACTCCCGCAGACTCTCTTGTACAAGTTCGCGCAGATGAAATGTACACTTGGGTCGTGGACGTCGCGATGAGCACCTTCCGAGCGGAGATGGCCAGTTGGATGGACCGGGTGCGTGACGGCGAGGAACTGGTGATCACCGACCGGGGAACACCGGTGGCCAGGCTGGTCCCGGTCGGATCGATTTCGCTCATCGAGTCGCTGACCGAAAAAGGACTCCTGTCCAGGCCTGGGGGCCCTCGCCCGGTTGCCCGGGATGAGGTTAGGGTCCACGCCGACGGATCGGTATCGGAGTACGTCACGAGCCAGCGGCGCTGAGCGCCCGGTGGCGATCGCGTACTTCGATAGCAGTGCTCTCGTGAAGCTGATCGTCGACGAAGAGGGGAGCGACCTGGCCGCTGAACTCTGGGATCGGTGCGACGCCGCGGTGGCCAGTCGGCTTGCCTACCCGGAGGTATGTGCAGCCATCGCGGCCGCCGCCCGCGATCATCGCCTCGACGAGGCTCGACGCGCCGCCGCCATCGGGACATGGGAGCGGTACTGGTCGGCCGTCCGCGCACTCGACCTGTCATCCGCTGTCGCCGAGGATGCCGGCAAACTCGCCGCCGATCACGCATTGCGCGGTGCCGACGCGGTGCACCTGGCTTCCGTCCTTACCCTTGGCTCGGACGTGGTGATGGCCGTGTGGGATGGCCGATTGGCGACTGGCGCGCGCAGATTGGGACTGACGGTTGTCGGCGCGCTGACGGGATAGATTGGCTCCTGCGCCATGGAGCTGGCCGCTTGAACGCGGCGGCCTTGCTATCCATGCCTGCCTGGACACGCTTCGCAAGCGCCTCAGCAGCGCTCTGCCCGCACCCAGCCGGATGTGGTGTCGCCGTAGCAACGGAACGATTCTGGAGTTTCTGGGTGTGGTCTTGGCTGGGGTCTTCCGGGTCCGACTCCACCGTCGCGCCGACGAGCGTCCCGAGCTGTCGCTCTCAGCTCGACGGCCGAGGGACAGCCCTACGCACGTCGGCGCTAGCGACTTGCCGGTACGGGGCGGCGCTCGCTAGGTGTTCGCGCGCCCCGCGGCGGTCTCGCCGCCGTCCAGCTGCGTAGATGGGTCCGGACCGGGAGTGCCACCGCGAGGGATGTCGCGGTGTAGCCGTTTCCGATGCCTCCGAGGATGGACAGGCGGATGAGCATTCACACGGCTGGTGCGGTGGCGTAGGAGGTCACCGCACCGCTGACGAATGCCGCCAGGCGATGATGGACCGGATGCGGCCGGTTTTGGTGCGGATGCCGCCCGCGGCGACCGATCCGCCGACCATCCCGACGATCCAGGTTGCTTCGGCCCCGCCGTACCACACGGCGCCGGCGTGCAAGGCTTCTCGGACCGGGCGCGACCCTGACGTCAAGGAATTCGGCGATCGGGCTGGTCAGACCTTGGTTGTCGGCGGAAGGGTCCTGGGGCATCGGCGAGTACTCGACCTGTGCGCGGTGTGCTTGAGGGTTTGACATCCTCTGCTGGGTGTCGGGCAGTCCGATCATGGCCGCGCGATGATCCTGTTCGTCCTCGGCGGGATGCGAACGCGGTCGTGGTCGGTGCTGGCCCGTCGGAACTGGGTGGCCTGTGGGATGCCGAATCGGTAGCGTCCGCGCCGATGGATGCTCACAGAGAAGTCGTCGTCGTGCTGTGCACGCCTGATGGGGAACTGCTAGGCGAGCTCCCGCCGGTTGTCATCCCCGCCGGATGGTGGCGGGACGTCGAGGACCTGGTGTCGGCGGTGTGGCGGGCGTTCGGTGTGCAGGTGAGGATCCTGCGGATACTCCGGATGCCGGATGGGGACGCTGGTCGGGGACGCTATCTCGCGGAGACGGACACAATTCCGGCAGAAGTCAGCCTGCACCTGTCCGACGATGATCCACTCGCGGAGGAGCCACGACGGTTGCGCTACGCGCAACCCGGCGGACACCGGACGGATCTTGGCTGGGCGTGGGAGACGCTGCGCAGAAACGGAATCACTCCGCTCGGCTCGCCGATCCAAGTCAGAACGTGGAACCTGTCGAGCATCTGGCGGTTCTCCACGTCCGCCGGAAAGGTGTGGCTGAAGGCCACGCCGGCCTTCTGTGACGTCGAGGCTCGGCTGCTGCCCGTCTTGGACCCGGGCGTCGTACCCGAGGTGTTCGGCGCAGACTCGGGCCGGGTGCTGCTGGCCGATGTGCACGGTACGGATCAGTACGAGGCGAATCTCGTCACCCGGTGCGGGTTCATCGGTCTGCTGGTCGGGCTGCAGCAGCAGTGGATCGGCCGGGTCAAGGAATTGGAGGCACTCGCACTCAATGATTATCGAGCGGCGCCGGCCATCGCCGCGATCGAATCGACGATCGACCGGGAGGTTGGCGCCCTGGATCCGGAGGAGCGACGTCGACTGACCCGATTAGTCGACGGGTTGCCCCGCCGCTTCGCGGCGCTTGAGGCCTGCGGGGTTCCGGAAACTCTGGTACACGCAGACTTTCACCCCGGCAACGTGCGCGGGGAGAGCGGCGACTACCGCATTCTCGACTGGGCCGACAGCGCCATCGGCAACCCGCTGCTGGATCTGCGGCCAACCCTGGAATACCTCAGCGGCGCCGAGCGGGCAGAAGTGGTCGAGGCATTCGTGACCGGATGGCAGCGGACACTGCCAGGCTGCGACGCACGGCGCGCCGCGGAACTCGCCGCCCCGCTAGGACCGCTCCTCGGCGCAGTGACCTATCGACGATTCTTGGACAACATCGAACCCTCGGAACGGCCCTACCATGACGGGGATCCAGCACGGGCGCTCCGACGCGCCATCGAGATCACTGACGTTGCAACGACGCTCGCATGAACGGCGTCCACCTTCGCCACCGCCCGCCGGCACAGCCACGAAAACGTGCCCCGATCCCCGATCCCAACTCCTGGCCCGGATCCACGGGGCCGCACATCCGACCGGCAGACCCCCGGAGAACAAACCCGTGTGTTGGGGTGGACTGACCCTGGACACGGCGCCCCGATCGAGGATCCGGCACCGGTGATGCGCCCGTTGGATACTTGAACTTGGTTGTCTGAACGGCGGCGTTGATTTTGGCTAGCGAGTTGGGGGGGCCAGTCGGTCGGGTTGGCGGTGACGGGGTGTACCGCGCACCTTTGGCGGAATGTGTTACGAGCCAGACGGGGGCGACGCCTTTGGGCCACCAGGCCGTTGTTAACGGTGGCGGTGACGACTTCGCCGTCGGTGAGGGTCACCTCGCCGCGGGTGATGTCCGGGCCGACTTCGGCTTCTACTGCGACGATGATGGCGACCCATCGTTGCGTTCGGTCATCGCCGGGGGTGGTGGGTTGGGTGACTCCGCCGGCCATGCCGCTGGAGATGACGTTGTCCGCGTCGCCGGTCGGATGAACCAGAGGGACGTTTTGCCATCCACCGGCCATGCCGCCGCCGGCGGGACCGTCATCGGCGAATCCGACGCACAACGAGCCGTTCTGAAGCACCACTGCGGCCGATCCCCGATGTCCCGACTTCAGTGCTGAGAAGGGGTTGTGGACCGTCACGCCGTAATACTGGCGATCATCGGCCAGATCCTCGGAATAAGGGCTGAGGCAGCGGGGTGAAATGGACGTGCCACTGGCAGTTGCCCCGCCGCGGCCGCGGACATCGACCGAGTCCTGGATCGGTGGGCCGGCTAGCTGCGACATGTCGAGCCTTCCGCAAGATTTATACAAGCATGAGTTGTGTAAAGTCTGGGTCATGACGCAACTCACCGCCCCGCCGACGTTCGACTCGTTGCACCTGACCGCCCTGGCCGCGGAACTGATCGCGGTCGCGCGCACTGCGTCCAGCGGCCGCAGTGCCCGCACCATCCACGGCGGTCGGGACCACGTGCTGCGCCAGACGCTGCTGACTCTGGCCGCCGGGCGTGGGCTGGACGAGCACGAGAGCCCGGGCGAGGCGACCCTGCAGGTGCTGGTCGGCCGCGTCCGTCTGAGCGTTGGCGGGCAGCGCTGGGAGGGCGCCGCGGGGGATCTGCTGACCATCCCGCCGCATCGGCACAGCTTGGAGGCTGTCGACGATTCGGCGATCCTGCTCACCGTGGTGGCCGGTCGACGGTGAGCTCGCCGCCGACGGCGAACCTGGGTTCCCGGCCGGTCGATCACCGCCTCCGGCTGCGACAGCCGGCCGGCGCGCAGATCGCTGCCGGCGCCAGCTGTGTCGTCCTGGGTGGCCTTGTTGCCGCGGTTACCGGGCCGCTGGCGCTGGCCGAGGGGAGCTGGCTGGCGGCGTATCTCGTGCTGGTCTGCGGCGTGGCGCAGTACGCGATCGGTCGGGCGCCGGAGCTGCTGTCGGCCCGACCCGTCGACCCGCGGTCCGGCTGGGCACAGCTCGGCTGCTGGACCCTCGGCAATGTCGCGGTGATCGGCGGCACGCTTTCCGGCGCCCCGATCATGGACACCGCGGGCGGGGCGTTGCTGGTGGCCGGGCTGGGCATCGCGTGGCACGCCGCCCGAGGCAGGAATGACCCCACCGCCGGCCGCCCGACACGGATCGCACGCTGGACCTACCGGTGCCTGCTGCTGGTTCTTCTCGTCAGCGTTCCCATTGGCGTGGTCCTGGCCAATCTGCGGGGCCGCGCCTGAACGGATGCGCCGGATGCTCACCGACAGGCTGCGTCGGTGCCTGGGCGAGCAGCTTCTGGATCGGACCGAGCACGCGGACCACGCTGATCCGGCCGATCACCGCATCGCGGACCGCGCTCAGCACTCGGCTGCGCCGAAGGGCCAGTCGGGCCAGCGTTCGCGAGTTCTGCTGTGCCGCCTCGACCCCAGGCCGCCGGCGCCGCTCGTACCCGGCCAGCCGGTCGGGCAGATCGGCCGGGGTGGCGCCGCGCAGCGCCGTGGCCAGCTGCAACGCCGACTCATTCGCCATGCCGGCGCCGATGCGCGCCTTCGGGAGGAATCCGGCTGCGGCGGCACCGAGCAGGGCCACCCGGTCGCAGGCCGAGCGGTCGGCGCGGCAGTCCGTCAGCGCGGCCGTCCGTCAGCGCTAGCCCGCCCGGGCGAACTCCTCGGCCACCGTGCGCAGCAGCAGATCCCATCGATCCGGCGAAACGCCGCGAGGTCGTCCCGACCGCTCGATCACGTCGGCAGTACACGCCCTCGGCCGGACCGCCCGGTCCAGCCGCACGTCCCGACCCGATCCATTTGCCACTCTCGACCCTTCCCAAGCGCGAATCAGGGCCGAAAGTGGCAAACGGGCGCGTGGAGGCGGCGGGCTTTCTACAAGTGAGATTGTGTAAACTCCCGATCATGACGTACGTGATCGGCGAACCGTGTGTGGACGTGCTGGATCGGGCCTGCGTCGAGGAGTGCCCGGTGGACTGCATCTACGAGGGCGGTCGCAGCCTGTACATCCACCCGGACGAATGTGTGGATTGCGGCGCGTGCGAGCCGGTGTGCCCGGTGCAGGCCATCTACTACGAGGACGATCTGCCGGAGGAGCTCCTCCCGTACCGGTCGGACAACGAGGCGTTCTTCGCCGAGACGTTGCCGGGCCGCGACGAGCCATTGGGTTCACCGGGCGGAGCGGCCAGGCTGGGCCCGCTCGGCGTGGACACCCCGCTGGTCGCCGGCCTGCCGCAGCGGGCCGCGGCGCCGGGAGCCTGATCGTGGTGACCGGAGTGAGAACCAACAGCCAGGACGCGGACGGCCCGGAGTCGTCGGGCCGGCGAACCGACGTCCTGCGGGTGCTCAGGGACGCGACCGCGCCGATGAGCATCGTCCAGGTCGCCGACCGGCTCGGCGTGCACCCGAACACCGTCCGCTTTCACCTGGACACCCTGGTCCGGCAGGGCCGCGTCGAACAGGTCGCACCCGACCGGCGCCGACCCGGTCGTCCACCGCAGCTGTTCCGGACGGTCCGGGGCATGGACCCGGCCGGCCCGCGGCGCTACCGGCTGCTGGCGGAGATCCTTGTCGCGAGCGTGGCCGCCGAGCCGGATCCGAGTGCCCGGGCGACGGACGCGGGCCGGGCCTGGGGCCGGGCCCTCGCGCCGACCGCCGCCGGCGGTCCAGCCGACGGACCCACCGACGACGCCCCCGGCACACCGCAGTCCGGATGGCCGATCGACCGGCTGGTCGGGCTGCTGGATCAGCTGGGCTTCGCTCCCGAGCGACGCGGCGCCGATACCGAGGTCGGGTTGCGGAACTGCCCCTTCCTGGAGCTCGCGCAGGCCAGGACCCAGGTCGTCTGCCCCATCCACCTCGGGCTGATGCAGGGCGCGCTGAGCGCCTGGGCCGCCCCGATCACCGTCGATCGGCTGGACGCATTCGTCGAGCCGGACCTGTGCCTGGCCCACCTCGCCCCGGCGACGGTCCGGTGAGCGCGGCCGCGTCGGTTGCCGTCGCGGTGACTTTCGTCTGGCTGGGAATGGTGCTGGCCATCTCGTTCCTCGAGACGCCGCTCAAGTTCCGGGCACCCGGCGTGACCCTGCGAATCGGGCTGGGCATCGGGCGCCTGGTCTTCCGCGCGCTGAACGCGGTCGAGGCGGTCCTCGCGGTGACGATTGTGGTGGTGATGATCGTCGACCGGCCACCGGTGGGCGCCCTGGTCGCGCTGGGCACGGCCGTCGTGGTGCTTGCCGCCCAGCTGCTGCTCGTCCGGCCGAGGCTGGCGCGTCGGTCCGACGCGGTGATCGCCGGCTCGGATGCGCCCCGCTCGCATGCCCACTACGCCTACGTCGCGCTGGAGGCGGTCAAGGTGATCGCCCTGCTCATGGGCGGGATCCTGCTGACCGACTGACGGCCCGTTGCCGGAGTTTCAGTCCGTGGTGTCCGCCCAGCCCTGCGGCGGCGGCGCGTCCAGGAACGTGAGCACGACGTCGCGGACAAGGTCCGTCCGGGACAAACCGAAGAAGTGAGTTGTGCCCGGGAAGACCGCCAGCTGGGACGCCGGTACCCCCGCGAAATCGCCGTTGACGTCACCGCCGCGCAACTGCAGGAAGCGGATCACGTGGTCGAGCCTGACCATGTCGCAGTCGCCCACCGTGATCAGTGTCGGAGCGGCGATCCCGCGTATCTCGTCGTCGGTCCAGCCGGGGAACCCGTGATCGAACCGGGCGATCTTGTCCAGCAGACCCTGCAGGTTGTCCGGATGCGGTGACTTGGCGCGGTATTCCTGCTCCATCGGGGTGCCGGCGATCATCTCGACGGTCAACTCGGCCACGGCCTCGGTGTTCTCTCCCCGGTTCCCGGCGGGATGGAACGAGACGGATGAAGCGATCAGTTTGCGCACAAGTTCCGGGTGCTTGATCGCCAGGTGCAACGCGACCCCGCCTCCGACGCTGAAGCCGAACAGGTCCACCTGGCCGACGCCCAGGTGTTGCAGCAGCCCGACGACGTCGTCGGCGAGGTCGGCGCAGGTCAGCGGCCGGTCGATGTCGTTGGTCCGGCCGTGTCCCTGGAAGTCGGTGGCGATCACCTGGCGGCTCGCGGACAGGCTCGGCAGCAGTTCGCCGAACTGCAGGTCGATGTTGAACAGGCCGCCGTGCAGCAGCAGCAGCGGGGTTCCGCCGGAGCCGTGAATCTCGTAGTACATCCGGAGGCCGTTGACGGGGGCGTAACCGGTCGTGGGTGCGGTGGGCGGCTGGGTCGAGGTGGGGTCGGTCATCGTTCGCTCCTGGGTAATCCAGCGGGTCGCCGAAACAGACTGTCAGGTCGAGCGAACCTCATCGGCGCACGCTCCGATGCATCGTGGCCCCGACGAAGTCGCGCCATCTGGTCAAGCGTCCAGGTCAATTGACCAAACCGCGGAAACGTCCCGGCCGTCACGGCGACGTTGTCGATGCCGCAGCCTTCCGGCCCGGCGCGGCGTACCGTCGGGTGTGGCCGGACGCCGGACCAACTTCGGGCTGCTCGTCACGCTGCCGCTTGCGGTGCTGACCGGTTTCGGCGCCTTCCTGGTCGGCAGTGGTCCGGTGCTCGTCGTCGGCCTGCACGCGGCGGCGGGCTTCGCGGTTCTGCTGCTGCTGCCGTGGAAGTCGATGATCGTCCGACGCGGGCTGCGGCACCGCCGACCCGGCCGGCCCACGTCGGTCCTGCTGGCGATCCTGGTGGTCGTCGCACTGCTCACCGGCCTGGCGCACAGCACCGGTCTGCTCGTCGAGATCGGCGGGTACGGGGTGCTTCTGATCCACGTCGGCGCCGGGCTGGCCCTGCTGATACCGGCGGCGTTGCACGTTCGCCGGCGCCGGATCAGGCCGAGGACGACCGATCTCGGTCGTCGGACCCTCATCCGTGGCGGTCTGCTCGGCGCCGGCGCGCTCGGCAGCTACCTGGCGGTGGAGGGCATCGCCGCCGCGGCGGGCCTG
>JBIOVW010000360.1:0-6623 GCA_044867945.1 Nakamurella sp.
AGCCCACGAGAGTGCTGTTCGCCGGCCCACGGGCCGGCCGTCCAATTCCGGAGGCGCCGTGTCGGACACCCGCACGTCCCGCAACCGCACCCGCGGGGGACGCGTGCGATTGTCCGCTACGACGCTCGACGGTCCGGTGACCCTGTCCCCGGGTGCGGCATCGGGGGTGGTGCCGGTGGCGTCGTCGGCCGATGGGACCGGTACGAGCGGGTCGGAGACCCGCGAGATGGACACCGCGGCCGAACTGCTGGCCGGTGCCCGGTCGGTCGTCCTGGTCGCGCACGTGCACCCGGACGCCGACGCGCTGGGCAGCGCCCTGGCACTTGGCCTCGGCCTGGCCCGGCGGGGCACTGACGTCAAGGTCTCCTTCGCCGAGCCGGACACCGTTCCGGAATCGTTGCGTCACCTGCCCGGGATGACCCTGGTCGTCCCGCCCGATCAACTGACCGACGGATCGGACCTGTTCGTCAGCCTCGATGTCGGTTCCCGTGAGCGGTTGGGTTCACTGGCCCGGGTGCTCGACGCGTGCCCGATGAGCCTGGTCGTCGACCACCACGCCTCCAACACCAGGTTCGGCCGGTTCAACCTGATCGACACCGGGGCGGAGGCCACCGCCGTCCTCGTCGCCCGGCTGCTGGACCGGCTGGGCATCCCCATCGACCGGGACATCGCCGAGAACCTGTACGCGGGGCTCGCCACCGACACCGGCCACTTCCGGCACGCCGACGCCGACGTGCACAGGCTGGCCGCACGACTGATCGACGCCGGGGTACGGCCGATGGACGTGCTGCACCCGATCACCGACTCGCATCCGTTCGGTTGGCTCGGCATGCTCTCCCGGGTGCTGGACGGGGCCGGGCTGGTCACCGACGCCGCCGACGGTGGAGGGTTGGTGTACGCGATCATCGAGGACGAGGTCCGCGACGGCCTGCGGCAGGAGGAGTTGGACTCCGTCATCGACATCCTGCGCACCGCCCAGGAGGCCGAGGTGGCCACGGTGATCAAGCAGACCGGGCCCGACTCCTGGCAGGTCTCCCTGCGATCGCGCAGCAGCGTCGACGTGGCCGCCGCGGCCGCGGCGCTGGGCGGGGGCGGCCACGTCCGGTCCGCCGGCTTCACCCACATCGGGGCGCCGCTGGACGCCGTCCACCGACTGCGCGAGGTCCTCGACCGCTGAGCCTCCTGGCACACGGCCGGGCGCGGGCCGAGGCGTCCCGCACACCGACACTCGACTCTCGACACTCGGCGCGGTCGTCCGCTCCGTTGATCATTCCAGCGCGGATCCGGACAAACCGGCGCTAAAGTGGGTGTTCGATCAGCGCCGGGTTGGCGTTCGGCGCGCGCCTGCCGTCGCGCTGATCAAAGCGTCACTGAACCGGACAAAACTGGCGCTAAAGTGGGTGTTGGATCAGCGCGGCGCCGGGACGGCCCCCGCCGGACGCCACCGCCGGACGCCACCGCCGGACGCCGCCGCCGGACGCCGCCGCCGGACGCCGACGGCCCCCGCCGGACGCCACCCGCCTCCCTCTCGCGATGCGCTGCGCAAGAACGGGACCAAGGGCCCTGGCGTGAGCCTCGTCACCTGAACTCGGGTTCGCTGGAACCGCGGAGCCGGGTATCGCATCATAGATACATCATGGATACAACCAGCCGACCGTCCGCTGCCGACCGGGTGTACGAGCACGTGCGTCAGGGCATTCTGAGCCGCCGTTACGCCGACAACGAACTTCTCGCCGAGGGCGCGATCGCCGCCGACACCGGCGTGTCGCGCACACCGGTGCGCGAAGCGCTGCTGCGCCTGGAGGCCCAGGGCATGATCCGGCTGCTGCCCAAGCGGGGCGCGCTGGTCCTGCCGGTCACTGCCCAGGAATGGCGCGATGTGCTGGACACCCGGCTGCTCGTCGAATCGCACTGCACCCGCTCGGTGATCGAATCCGGCCGTGGACCCGCGGTTGCCCGGGCGCTCGAGGTGCCGCTGGCGGATCTGCGCGCCGCGGCCGACACCCGGGACGTGGCCGCCTATGTCGCCGCCGACCGAACCTTCCACGCGACGATCGTGGCCGCCGACAACAACATGATCCTGATCCGGCTCTACGGTTCCCTGCGCGACCGGCAGCTGCGAATGGGGGCGGCGAACCTGTCCGCCCCTGACGGGCAGCTGGACACCGCCCGGATGCTGAGCACGGTGGCCGACCACGAGGCGATCGCCGCCGCCATCGGGCACGAGGATCTGGCCCTTGCCGAGCACCTCACCCGCGAGCACCTGCGGCACGCCGACCGGGCCCTGCGGGGAGCGCGGTCATGAGGGTCCCTGGCATGAAGGCGCTGCACAGCACCCGGCTCTGGCTGGCCCGCCGACCCTTGGTCATCTGGACCATCGGTGTCGGCTGTTACCTGCTCGCCGTGTTCCACCGCACGTCGCTCGGCGTCGCCGGGCCGATGGCCGCCGAGCGGCTGGACCTGTCCGCGGGCCAGTTGAGCACGTTCGTCATGCTGCAGCTGGGCGTCTACGCAGCCATGCAGGTGCCCGCCGGCATCATGATCGACCGGTTCGGGCCCCGTCGGATGCTGCTGGCCGCCACCCTGATCATGGGCTCGGCCCAGCTGCTGTTCTCCCTGGTGCAGAGCTATCCGCCGGCACTGCTGGCGCGTGGCCTGCTCGGCGTCGGCGACGCCATGACCTACATCTCCGTGCTGCGGCTGGTGGCCGGCTGGTTCCCCGCCCGCCGCTACCCGGTGATGGTCGGGCTGACCAGTCTGATCGGCATGCTGGGTAACGTCGTGGCCACCGTGCCCCTCACCCTGATGCTGACCGATCTCGGCTGGGGGCCGACGTTCGCCATCGCCGGTGGTCTGTCCCTCGGCTACGCCCTGCTGCTGCTCCGTCCGGCCGTCGCCGCCCCCTATCGGGAGGCGGAGAGCGCCACCGGCCCGGTGGGCGGCAAGGAGGTCCTTGCCCAGGTCCGGCACGCATGGCGGCTCCCGGCCGGTCGGCTGGGCTTCTGGATCCACCTGTCGACGATGGCCGGCCCGACGGTGTTCGCCGTGCTGTGGGGCTACCCCTATCTCACCCAGGCCCTGGGCTACACCGCCGGCACAGCATCCTCGTTGCTGATGCTGCTGGTGTTCGGCGGGTTGATCGGCAACCTGCTGCTCGGACCGACCATCGCGCGCAAGCCCCACATCCGCGGCGGCCTGGCGCTCACCGTCGCCGGCCTGTGCCTGATCGGCTGGCTGGTGCTGATCGCCTGGCCGAACGGGCAGCCGCCACTGGGTGTCGTCATCGCCGTCGTCCTGGTGTTCTCCGTCGGCGGTCCGGCGTCCGGCATCGGTTTCATGCTGGCCCGCGACTACAACCCGCGGCACCGCATCTCCACCGCGACCGGGCTGGTCAACGTGGGTGGGTTCTGCGGTGCGGTCGTCATGGTGTTCGCGGTCGGCCAGATCCTCGACTTCGTCGAACCCGGCGCCGCCACACACACCGCCGGCGCCTACCGGTGGGCGTTCGGCGCGATCGCGCTGCTGACCGCCTTCGGCATCTTCCGGATGGTCACCTGGCTGCTGCGCACCCGGGTGCACGTGCTGCGCGCCGCCGCCCGCGGCGAGGACGTCCCGGTGGAGATCGTTCCCCACCGGTGGGACCTGCTGGACACCGGCGAGTTCACCGTGGTGATGGGGGCCAAGCCGGGCGAGGTGCAGTTCAGGGAGGTTCACCGGTTGCCGGTGGCGCAGCGTCGCGACGACCGGGTCGCCGACGGCGCGCCGCCGCGCGAGCAATGACCGACCCGGCACGACGGGTACCGCCCGGTGGCGGTCTGTTGCTCGTCGACAAGCCCGCCGGCTGTACGTCCCACGACGTCGTCTCCCGGGTCCGCCGCGTCCTCGGCCTGCGCCGGGTGGGCCATGCGGGCACCCTCGACCCGATGGCGACCGGCCTGCTGGTGGTCGCGGTCGACCGGGCCACCAGGCTGCTGGGCCACCTGGCGCTGACCGACAAGACCTACCTGGCGAAGATCCGGCTCGGGATCGGCACCGACTCGGACGACGCGGACGGCGCCATCACCGCGACCGCCGGCGAAGCGCTGCTCACCTCGGTCGACGACACTGCTGTGCGGGCGGCGATGGACGCGTTGACCGGGGACCTGATGCAGGTGCCCAGCTCGGTTTCGGCGATCAAGGTGGACGGTCGGCGTGCGTACGACCGGGTGCGACAGGGCGAACAGGTGCAACTGGCCGCGCGACCGGTGACGGTCGACCGGTTCGAGATGCTCTCCCCGCCCCGCCGGACCGCCGGCGCGATCGATCTCGACGTCGTCGTCGACTGCAGCACCGGCACCTATGTGCGCTCGCTGGCCCGGGACCTGGGCGCCGCGCTCGGAGTCGGCGGTCACCTGACTGCGCTACGGCGCACCCGGGTGGGCCCGTTCGGGGTGGACGACGCGGTCGACGTCTACGCGGGCCGTCCCGCCGACCGCCCGCCCGTCACCGATGATCTGCTCAGCGCGGTGGCAACCGCGGTGCTGCCCGCAGCCCAAGCGGTGCGCCGCGCTTTCCGGATCCGCACGGTGGACCAGGCGCAGGCCACCGATCTGGGCCATGGCCGACGGATCCCCGCGGCCGGTGTGTCGGGCACCTACGCCGCGTTCGACCCGGCCGGGCGGTTCATCGCCCTGGTTTCGGACGAGGGGCGGACCGCACGCTCCGTCTTCGGCTGGCAGACCGCGGGCTGACGGCCACCGGGTGCACCCGGTGCCGGTCCGAGATGGCAGGCTGTCGCCCGTGGAACGCTGGCGCGGCATCGACGAGGTCCCACCGAACTGGGGCCGGTGCGTCCTCACCATCGGGGTATTCGACGGGGTGCACCGGGGACATCAGGCGTTGATCGGCGAGGCGGTGCGGACCGGCCGGGAACACGGCCTGCCGACCGTGCTGATGACGTTCGACCCACATCCGGCGGAGGTGGTCCGCCCGGGAAGCCACCCGGCGATGCTGGTGACCCTGCGCCACCGGGCCGAGCTGGTCGCCGATCTCGGCGTGGACGCGTTCCTGGTGCTGCCGTTCACGCCTGCTCTGTCCCAGATGAGCGCCGAGGAGTTCGTGCACGACGTCCTGGTCGACCGGCTGCACGTCGCGCACGTGGTCGTGGGGGAGAACTTCCGGTTCGGCCATCGGGGCGCCGGTTCGGTCGACCTGCTCCATGAGCTCGGACCCCGCTTCGGGTTCGGCGTGCACGGCATCAGCCTGGTGCCGGGACCGGGCGAGCTGACCGTCAGCTCCACCTACGTGCGGGCCTGCGTCGGGGCCGGCGACATGGTCGCCGCCGCGGCGGCGTTGGGTCGGCCGCATCGGGTGGAGGGTTTCGTGGTGCACGGCGAGGGCCGCGGAGGAACGCAACTGGGCTACCCGACCGCGAATCTGGACCTCGCCGAGCATGCCGCCGTCCCCGCCGACGGCATCTACGCCGGCTGGTTCGTGCTGGGCAATCGGCGTTCCCCGCTGGCCATCTCCATCGGCTCCAATCCGACGTTCTCCGGCCGGGAACGAACGGTGGAGGGCTTCGTCATCGACGAGGGGGGGAACTTCTACGGCCGGCGGGTCGCCTTCGACTTCGTGGAGCGACTACGGGACACCGAGACGTTCGACTCGGTGGCCGCGCTCATCTCGCAGATCGACGCGGACGTTGCGCGCACCAAGCAGGTGCTGGGATGGCAGACGACGTGAGGACGCAGTCGTACTGACGCGCCGGTGGATGGCCGACCACGTCCGCACCGGCCGCCGAAGAAGGCTGCTGGTGTGGATCCGGCGTCGAGCCACCGATCGGTGCGGCAAGGTCGGTGCGCCCCACGCCGCCGCGGATCAGTGGCCCGTCGGGCTCGCGTGGTGCTGCGGAAAGGGATGCCGGCCGATCTCGTGGTCACCCGCCGGACGCGACGCGGCCGGGTCGACCGCACCGTCGCCGACGGTGTCGGCCACGGGCCGTCCGGTGGACCGGGCGGTGGACCGGGCGGTGGATGACCGAGTCACGGGCAGCGCTCGCGGACCGTGCTCCGGCTCGGCCGGCGGGTAGAGCGCCAACCGCTGTTCGGCGCACATCTCGGCCAGGGCCTGCCGGACGCTGCCGCGGATCACCATCGGAAAGCTGAAGTAGCCGTGCGGCATCCCGACGTACTCGGTGAGCCGGACCTGGTTGCCGGCGTGCTGCAGGGCCCTGGCATACCGGATGCCGTCGTCGCGCAGGGGGTCGTACTCGGCCACCTGGATCAGTGCCGGCGGCAGGCCGGACAGGTCCTCGGCCAAGATCGGCGAGGCCATCGGGTTGTCCGCCGCGCCGTCCGGGCCCAGGTACTGGTCGCGGAAGGCGACCATGGTCGCCGACGACAGGATCGGCCAGTCCGTACGCGCCGGCGCGGCGGTGTCGAAGTGCTCGGGGGTGCGCAGGTCGGTGGCCGGGTAGACCAGCGACTGGTGCGCGATCGCGGGTCCGCTCCGGTCTCGGAGCATCTGGCAGACCACGGCGGCCAGGTTGCCGCCGGCGCTGTCACCCATGACGGCGATCCGCGCCGGGTCGACACCGAGCTCGCCGGCGTGCTCGGCGACCCAGGTCACCGCGGCCAGGCTGTCCA
>JBIOVW010000361.1:0-7812 GCA_044867945.1 Nakamurella sp.
ATCACCCGCTGGAACAGGGTGTACGCCAACGGCGCCAACGACATCGCCGTCCCCGGATGCCCATTACCCACCTTCTGCACCGCATCCGCGGCCAACACCCGCGCGGTGTCCACCGCCCGCCTGTCCAGCTCCGACCAGTCGTCGGGCACGTGTGCGGTGGTCAACTCCGGAATGTCGGCGGCAGCGGCGGAATCAAGCTGAGCGGTCACGGTGGGACGAGCCTCCAAATTGTCGCGGGCGCGTCGGTAGGACGCCTCGCGGAACGTGTGACGGTGATGACATTCGGTTGCGCAGCACGTCAAGCCTAGTACCGCGCGGTTGATCAAAGGTCGCCGGGCGAATCGTCGGCGGGGCGATCCGGCGGTGATTCAGGTGCCCACCTAGGATGAGCGTCTGGTCGTCCAGCCGGCCCGGTTCTGTTCGCCGCATGAACCGGTGCCGCCGAGCCTGAGGAGTCCCGTGGAGGTCGCGTCCCGGTCCGGCGAGGATGCCGCGGTCGTCTCCGCGAAGGTCGGTGCCCTCGGGCTGCGCACCCGGCTCGGCGCCTACGTGGCGTTGACCAAGCCGCGGATCATCGAGCTGTTGCTGATCACCACGATTCCCGCGATGTTCGCCGCGCAGCGGCAGGTGCCGACGATCGGCCTGCTGGCCGCCACCCTGGTCGGTGGAACGATGGCCGCCGGCAGCGCGAACGCGCTGAACTGCGTGGTCGACGCCGACATCGACGCGGTGATGCGACGGACCCGGTCGCGGCCGCTGGCCCGGCACACCGTCACTCCGCGGGCCGCGCTGGTGTTCGGCATCGTGCTGGGCATCCTGGCCGCGGCGGTGCTGCTGGCCTTCACCACCTGGCAGGCGGCCGCGCTGGCCGTCGTGGCCATCTTGTTCTACGTCTTCGTCTACTCGATGTGGCTCAAGCGCCGCACGTCCCAGAACATCGTTTGGGGCGGGCTGGCCGGCTGCATGCCGGTGATCATCGGCTGGTCCGCGGTTACCGGGGACATCGGCTGGCCGGCCTGGGTGTTCTTCGGCGTGATTTTCTTCTGGACCCCGCCGCACACCTGGGCGCTGGCCATGCGCTACCGCGCCGACTACGCCGCGGCCGGGGTGCCGATGCTGCCGGTGGTCGCCTCCGACCGCGAGGTCGTCCGGCAGATCGTCCTCTACACCTGGGCGATGGTGGTCTGCTCGCTGCTGCTGATCCCCGCGTCGTCCTGGATCTATGCCGCCGTCGCCGTCCCCGTCGGGCTGTGCTTCCTGGCTGTGGCCCACCTGCTGCATTCCCGGATCCTGCGCGGGACGCCGGCCAGGCCGATGACGCTGTTCCACCTGTCCAACCTGTACCTCACCGCGGTGTCGGTGGCGTGGGCGGTGGACGCGGCGATCGGGCTGCCGGTGGTCGGGTGGCCCGGATGAGCGCAGGGGACGCCACGCAGGCGGAACGCCTGCGCGGCTTCGTCGCGACGCACGGCGGATCGGGTCAGGCGGTGGTCGAGTATCTCGGCCGGGTCGGCGCACGGATCGTGGTGATCGCCGCCGACGGTGCCTTCTGCGATGCGATCGCCCCCTCCGAGCTGACCGCGGCCGAGATCTGCGAGCGGGCCGGCATCGCCGTCGCCGACAGCTGGACGCGCGAGCTGACGGCCGCCATCGCGCCGAGCCCCGGAGACCGCCGACGGATGGCCGGGACCGGCCGCTGACCGCGGGGCCGGCCGCGGCGTCGCAGCTCGTCGGACGGGACGCCGAGCTGGGGATCTGCCGCACTGCCTGGCAGGCCGCTGCTGCTGGCCGAGGCGGCCTGCTGCTGATCATCGGCGAGGCCGGGATCGGCAAGACGACGTTGCTGGACTCGCTCACGGCCGACGCGGCGGCATCGGGCGGCCGGGCGTTGAGCGGCCGGGCGATCCCCGGCGGCGGAACCTACAGGGCGTTCTCCTCGGCGCTGGCGCCGGTCCTGCGCACCCTGCCGGCCGACCCGCCGGAGGAATTGCGCCCATACCGGGCCGCCCTTGCCCGCCTTGCCCCGGCCTGGTCGAGCGACTCTGACGTCGGTGGCTCCCGCTCCGGGGTCGATCCCGTCGTGCTGGTCGGGGAGGGCCTGCTTCTGTTGCTCGCGGGGACGACCGGACCGGCCGGGTGCCTGCTCGCGCTGGAGGACCTGCACTGGGCGGACCCGGACACCCTTGCCTTGGTGGGTTATCTCGCCGACGCGACCCGGTCGGCGAGCGTGTTGATCGTGGCCACCGCCCGTGATGACCAGGCCGCCCGCGCGGACGCAACCGACGCGCCGACGCTCGACGAGCTTGCCCAGCTGCCCGCGGTGACGACCGTTCGGCTGGGCCGACTCGCGGATGACGCGGTGGCCGACATCGCAGGTCGCCGGTCGGGCCGGCCGCTGTCCGCCGACGAGTTGGCGACGGTGCTGCGCCGCGCCGACGGATTGCCGGTCGTCGTCGACGATCTGGTGTCGGCCGTGCAGGAAGGCGGTGACACGTCGGCTGCCGTGCCCGGCACGATGGCGGGGCTGGTGCGCCGCCGGATGGCTTCCCTGACCGAGTCCGGCCGGGCGGTGCTGCGGGCGGCAGCGGTGCTCGGCGCGGACCCAGACTGGTCGTTGCTGACCACTGTCACCGGCCTCGACCGGGCGCGCGCGCTCGAAGCCCTGCGCGCGGGCACGGCCGCCGGGCTGCTGGTCGCCGACGGGCTTCGGTTGGGCTGGCGGCACGCGTTGACCAGGGAGGCGGTGCTGGCGACCATGCTCGCTCCGGAACTGGCAGACGTCGCTCTCCGGGCGGCAGAGACGATTGCCGCCCAGGCCGACCCGGATCAGGACCGGCTGGAGGCGGACCTGCGGGCCATTGCCGGGGACCGAGCGGGTGCGGGGTCGCTGCTGCTGCGGCTGGCCGGCCGGGACATGGCGCGCGGCGCCGTGCGCAGCGCTCTTGACCTCGTTGATCAGGCCGAGTCGATCGGCGCGGACGCGGGCGAGGTGGCTCTGGTGCGGGTGGATCTGCTGACGTTGACCGGCCATACCGACCGGGCCCTGACGGCGGGTACGGCGGCGCTGCCGGCGCTGACCGGCGAGCCGCATGCCGAACTGTGCCTGGGACTGGCGGGAGCCGCGATCACCGCCGGCCAGTGGCAGGCCGCGCGCGAGTACGTGCACCGAGCGGGCCGCCCCGACGACCCACGCTCGTCGATCCTGTCGGCGGAGGCCGCATTCGGCCTCGGGGACGTGCCGCGGGCCGCGGCCCTCGCCGAGGCGGCCGCCCGTCGCGCCGAGGAACTCGGTCAGGTCGATTCGGTCTGTGCCGCGCTGCTCGTCGTCGGCCGGTGCGCCGAGATCAGCAGCCTCGACGCGGGGCCGCCGGTGTTCGCCAGGGCGGCGCAGTACGCCGCCGAACACGGCCTGCTGCACCGGCGGGTGGAGGCTCTGTTCGGTTTGGGCCGCACCGAGCTCCCCGACCGAGGGGCGGAGGTCCTGCGGCAGACCCGCGACCTCGCGATGGACGCGGGTCTGCTCGGTCATGCGTTGTCGATCGAGATCATCCTGATCGAACTCGTCACCGTCGACGAGGGGCCGCGCGCCGCCCAGCCGTCGGCAGCCGGCACCGCGGAGCGGGCCGGTCGACTGGGGCTGACCGGACTCCAGGCGCTGGCCGAGGTGATCATCGCGTTGGCGCTCGCCGACGCCGGCGACGTGGCCGGCATGACGCAGATGCTGGCCCAGGCGGTGGCCCGGCCCTACGCGTCCCGGGAGGTGACGGCGACGGCCGCGGTCGTCCGTGGTGTCCACGCGGTGCTGACGCACGAACGGGTCAACGCGGATCGGCTGGTCGATGGCGGCCTGCGACCGCTGGCGCAGCACGGATCCGCGGCACCGTTCGCCTACTGGGGACTGTGGGTGGTGCTGCGAGCCGCGGTGTCCGACGACGATTGGCCCCGGCGGCTCGTCTCCGCCAAGCCGGTCGCCGGTCGCAGCATGGTGCGCGGCGCGTTGCTGTTCGCCGACGCCATTGCCGCCGGCCGGGCCGGCGACGCCGCCAGCGCCGCGGAGTTGTCGGCCGCCGCGAACGACGTCCTGGCCGGACAGCACTGGTGGCGCCGGCTGCTGCGGCTGGTGGTGCTGGAAAGTGCGGTGCTCGATGGTTGGGGTGACCCGGTGCCGGAGCTTCGCGCCGACCTGGCCGAATTCGAACGCCTCGGCCAGGACGTTGCCGCCCGGACCTGCCGTGACCTGTTGCGCCAGGCCGGCGCGCCGACAAGGCGCGGACGAGGGAGCGGGGCCGTCCCGCCTCGGCTGCGCGCGGCCGGGGTGACCTCCCGTGAGGTGGACGTGCTCGACCTGGTGATCCAGGGCCTGTCGAACGCGCAGATCGCCGAGCGGCTCTTCCTGTCCCGGCGCACGGTGGAGACGCACGTCGCCAGCCTGTTGGCCAAGCTCGGTGCGTCCGACCGGGCCGACCTTCGCACTCGGTATCCACCGGGGCCGCGCTAACTCCGTAGTGGGCACCGATCCGCCGGACGGCCGGGCGGCCGACTCTGGGTGTCACCCCATTGGCACACACCGGAGTCGGAGCCAACCATGAAGAGCAACATCCGTCGTCCCGAGGTCGACGATCGCGTCCAGGATGATGGCACCGAACGGTGCGATGTGCTGGTGGTCGGGGCCGGACCCGCGGGCCTGACCGCGGCGATTGCGCTCGCCCGGAATGGGGTCGACGTGCTTGTCATCGAGCGGCACTCCGGAACCTCGCCGTTTCCGAAGGCCACCGGGGTGAGCACGCGCACCATGGAGATCTTCCGGAGCTGGGGGATCGAGGACGAGATCAGGGCGGGCGCGATCGCGGTCGATCCGGTGGTGACGGTCGGCGAAACCCTGGTCGGTCCGTCGTGGGTCACGGTGCCGTTCGGCTATCCCACCGATGCCGAGGCGCTCGAGGTCAGCCCGACCACCCCCTGCTGCTGTCCGCAGGATCATCTGGAGCCCGTGCTGGCCAGGCACCTACGGGCGCAGGGTGGCCTGCTCCGGTTCGGTGAGCAGGTGGTCGGGCTCGTCCAGGATGCGGATGAGGTCCTGGTGACCACCCTGGAGGCGGCCACCGGCCGGACCGGGCGGATCCGGGCGCAGTACGTGATCGGTGCCGACGGCCCGCGCAGCTTCGTTCGGAGCGCGGTCGGCATCGAGGTGGACGAATTGGGACGGCTGGGCGACTTCATGGCGGTGACGTTCCGCGCCGATCTCACCCGACGCCTGCAAGGTCGCCCCGGCGCCGTGAACACGGTCGAGGTCCGTGGCGCGGAAGGGGTCTTCGTGCCGACCGGGGCGGGGGACCGATGGGTGTACGCGCGCGAGTGGTTCCCCGGCGCGCAACCTGTGCAGGACTGGTCGACCGCGCGCTGCATCGAGTTGATCCGCGCCGCGTCCGGGGTGCCCGATCTGGAGCCGGAGATTCTGTCGGTGATGCCGTTCGTCATGGGTGGTCATGTCGCCCGGGCGTTCCGCAGCGGACGGGTGCTGCTGGTCGGCGACGCCGTGCACCGCACCACACCGGTCGGCGGCACCGGCATGAACACCGCGATCCACGCGGCGCACAACCTGGGGTGGAAGCTGGCCTGGGTGCTGCGCGGGTGGGCGGGCGAGCCGCTGCTGGACACCTACGAGGCGGAGCGACGCCCGATCGGGACGCAGAACGTCGTGCGCTCCCTGCAACGAGGGCCCGCCGGTCCCGGCACCGATGGTGAGGGCGGCGATGCCGCCGGTGCCGCCGGCCTGAACGGGCTCTCCCGGGATGTCGGCGTCCGCTACCCGACGGTCGGCGGTGACGCCGACGATGACCCGGTCGGCGCGCGTGCCCCGCACGCCTGGGTTCGTCACCAGGGCCGGCGGGTCTCGACCCTCGACCTGTTCGACGGGCGGATGACCCTGCTCACCGGAGCCTGCGGCGAGCGCTGGCGCCGGTGCCTGGACCGGTTGGTCGACCCAGGGGTGCCCGTCGCCGCGGTCACCGTGCGGTCGCCGGAGACCACCGGCCCGGACACTGTCGGCGTTGAAGCTGTCGGTGCCCACGAGATCGTCGACATCGACGGCGCGTTCGCCAGGATGCTCGGACTCGACAAGGCGGTGCTCGTCCGGCCCGACGGCTACGTCGCCTGGCGGTCGTCGGGGCGGGACGAGTCGTCGGGGCGGCACGGGTGGGCCGCCGCCCTGCACGTCGCCCTGGACCGGGTGCGCGGATGGGACCGCGTGCTCGACGCGCTGCCGATCGCCGGCTGACCGGGGCCGCGCTGACAACCCACGTTGTCGAAGACAATGAAAATTGTCGTTGACAACATGGGTTGTCGCATGTCATTGTCTGTGACGTGGAACTCGGCGAGATGTACGACTACATCGCAACTCTGCTGGCGGACGCCGCGGTACTCCCGGAGGAGCCCGACAGCGAGGAGGAGTTCGAGCTGGCCAAGATCCGGCTGATCTCCCGGGCGCGCCTGGTCCTCGACATCATCGAGGGGCAGGCCGTGCACACGTTGCGGTCCTCGCTGCCCCAGACCAGTTACTCCGACATCGGCGACGCCCAGGGCATCAGCAAGCAGGCGTCGCGCATCCGGCACACCAAGCTCGAACAGGTGCTCCGGGTGCATCAGCTCGACGGCCGGCGGCACAGCCTGGCCAAGGCCGTCGTCAGCACCAAACACCGCCGGGCCGCTGCCCCGGTCCGGCAGGCTCGTCGCCGCGCCCGCGAGGGCTGATCCCCGGCCCGTTCCCTTTCCTTCCGGCGGTGCCCGACCTGCGGGCGACCGTCAATCCACCGCACCGATCGGCACATCCGATGGGTGATCCCCTCCACAGTGGCTGCCCGCAACCCGAAACCGGCGGGCGGCCGACCCACAGAAAGGTTCGTCGTCATGGCCAGCAACACCGCCAACGGTCCGAAGGTCGTCAACAACCACACCGGCGCGTTCTTCGGTGCCGCTGTCGCGTTTCTGGCGGCGACCGGTGTGTGGAACCTGGCGAACATCTGGCTGCTGGACGTCAGCGTGCAGGAGCAGTGGATGCTCGGCATGGGCATCCTGAGCGCCATGTTCGCCACCGTGGTGGTGTCCAAGGTCGTCCGCGACCGGGAGGAGGCCCACAAGCTGGTCAACGAGGTGCGGGCGGCCCGCTACGAGGAGATCCTGGCCAACGCGCCGGCCCCCGGTCTCGGCCACATGTGAGTCGGCGCTCACCGATCGAGAGACGCCGACGGGATGACCGAGCGCATACGGACGGCCCTGTTGCGCCGGCAACGCGTGGTGTTCTCCACGCCGCCGGCGCCCGTCTGGGTGGCCGAGCCGGACAGCGAATCGGCCGAGCGGAGGGGGCGGGCACTCGGCCGTTCCCACCGCGGTCCGAGCCGCTTTCAGCCGGTCGAGGAGGCCGCACTGCGGACCCTGTCGGACGCCTCGGCCGTGCTCTCGGTGGTCCGCAGGTGAGGACCACGCACCCGGGTGGCCATCGCGACCGCGGCCGCTGTGGCGACCAGCAGAGTGGCGCCGAGCACGTGCGCCACCACCAGGATCTCGGGCACCCCGGTGGCGTACTGGACCAGGCCGATCAGGCCCTGCCCGACCGTGACGCCGATCAGCACCCAGGCGCGGACCAGCAGCTTTCGGGTGGCCCGGACCGCCAGGTAGCCGACGGTCATGGCGACCAGCAGGCCCAGGTAGGCGAACATCAGATCGGCGTGCACCTGGGCCAACGCCCGGACCGGTAGGTCGAGCCGGGGGGTCGCGTCGTCACCGCCGTGCGGTCCGGCCGCTGTGACCAGCCTG
>JBIOVW010000362.1:0-4177 GCA_044867945.1 Nakamurella sp.
GGCGGGCGACCAGAGTGCACAGGAAGTAGACGATCGTGATGCCGACGAGCAGGGCCACCAACACCTGCCAGGCGGCCAGGCCGAGCGCGAACAAGCTGCCCGCGGTGATGTAGCCGCCGACGCTGTGCACGTCGGACATCCAGAACGCGAAGAAGTTGTAGGAGGTCCAGGTCTGCTTGCGCAGCGGGGCCAGATCCTCGTTGGTGAGGCGGTCGTCGTAGCCGGGCTTGATCACGCCCTCGCCGGCGGCGTGCTCGGGGGTGATGCCGTGCATGGACAGATGATTGTGCTCAGGGACGGGAACCGCGACGGGGGTGTAGGTCACCTGTTTGTCGGTCATGCTTCGCTCCTACCGATCGACGATCTTGGCCGGGGACGGCTGCGGCTCGGTGGTGGGGTCACCGGGAATCTGACGCAGTGGCGCAATGTGTCGGTCGAATTGCCGATCGCGATCCACCGGAATGGCGCCCGGACCGTGGATCCTGCAATTCGATGGGAACAGCATCCAACGCCCCTGCCGGGCAGGCAAGATATATTGCCCCGGACCGTGCAGATATATTCGTCGAGCCGCTGCGGCGGGCCCGAAGCGGGCCGGTCGCTCGGCGTTCGGGCTCTTGACCTTAGGAGATGTCGACGACGGCAGCGGCAGGGCATCCTGTCGAGCGGACCGCGGCACTGGGCCGACCGAGAGCTCGGGCAGGATCTCCGCCGCCGCTGACCCATTTGATGATCCCGTCGCAACAATGGCGAAACAAATGGCGGTGCTTTCTCCTGACGTTGATCATGACGTTCTGCCGGCGACACACCGACGAAATCCGCGACACGCCGACTTTTCGATGGCACGGCGTCATGATCAACAGCGGGAGAAGGGCGAGTGATCAGCTGCCGCGGGCGGTCCGCATCGAATTCAGCACCGCCAGGTATTCGTGCGGATTGCTCTCCGCGCTCGCGTGGTGCCCGTCCGGGATCCGGGCTATGGCCACCTCGAGTCCGTCGGTGACGGCCAGCCGGCGAAGTGTCTGCTCTGCGGCGCCGACCCGGACCACCCGGTCGTCGGACGACACCTCCGGCCGGAAGTAGACGACCCGGGTGCCGGCGCCCAGGTCCTCGGCGATCGCGGCGATGTCCGTCCGGCGGATCACCCCGTACTGGTCCTTGATCAGCTGGGTCGAGACGCCGGGGCCGTCGATCTTCTCGGTCCACACCTGGCGCACCTTGAACGCCAGGTCGTCCCAGCGGACATCGACGAACGGGAACCGGCCGGTCGACCATTGCGGTTGCTGGGCCAGCACTTCGGCGGTCAGCCGGAGCCCGACCCCGCCGTCGGTGTGCAGGGCCTCGGAGACGGCGGTGAGCGCGTCGGCCTTGGTCCGGCCGGCGTCGCGGACCTCGGCGGCGCCCAGCGGTGTGCAGTCCAGGTAGATCACGCCGAGCCGGGGCGGAAGCGGCGGTGCCGTCGGGTCCACCGGCGGTGCGACGGGCGCCGTGACGCGGATGACGAAGCGGGACCGGGTGGCCGACTCCATCGATCCGCCCCCGCGGACCTGGGCCGGGATCGGTCGTGCGTCGACCGCCGCGTCCTGGGTCAGGGGGTTGTCCGCCCTGACGCGCTGCAGGTGCCCGGCAAGACCCAGCACGACGTCTCCGCCCATGCTGCTGCCGAAGAAGTCGACCCGGTCGGGCCGGTACCGGTCCAGCAGGGCGTCGAACTTGTCCTCGATGTCCCGGTCGCTGATGCCGCTGCCGTACACCAGGCTGAACACCCGCGCAGCGTCGGCGGACAGCGCGGGCATCAGGGCCAGCGCGGGCCCGGTGCCGCTCTTGCGGTTCAGCCCGCCGGCCACCACGACGATGGTCCCGCCGGTCGAGTCGGGGTCCGCCGGGATCGGGCCGACCTCGACGAACCGGGCGCCGCTGTTGGGCCAGAACAGCCGGTCGGCCAAATACTGATCGGTCTTCAGCAGTCCCCAAAGGCCGGCCAGCGCGCACCCGGCCACGACGAAGGGGAACCACCATCTGGCGCGCTGGGCCGCCCGTCGCTGGACGCGGGCGAGCCTGACCTGGGTGCGCACCCGGGGCGAGTCGTACTCGGACCGAGCTGAGCTATCCGGTTCATCCGTCACCGGATAGCCGGCGCCCAGTCCGACCGCGCTGGATCCCGGCCTCGCAAGCTCGGCCGACCGATCCGGCGGGACCGGGGACATCGGCGCCATGCAGACTCCTTGACCTTCTCTTTACCTTTCTCCTACCAGTTTGCCCGGCACAGCCGCTGCTGAAACAGCCCTGCGTCGTGAGCTCGCTCTCCCGGACCGGCGTGACCACACCTTCGGGTCCGGCAGACTGTAGGGCGGCGTCGGACCGCCGCCCGCGGCTCACGCCGCCGGGGGATTGCGCTGCGGCAGATGTCAGGATCGCCGGCAGGATCGTGTTTGAGAGGAATAGCCGAATTGCCCGAGTTTATCTACACCATGAAGAAGGCCCGCAAGGCCGTCGGCGACAAGGTCATCCTCGATGACGTCACGATGTCGTTCTTTCCGGGCGCCAAGATCGGCGTCGTCGGCCCGAACGGCGCCGGCAAGTCGACGATCCTGAGGATCATGGCCGGGCTGGACACCCCCAGCAACGGCGAGGCGTTCCTGACCCCCGGGTTCACCGTCGGCATCCTGCAGCAGGAGCCGTCGCTGGACGAATCGAAGACGGTGCTGGAGAACATCCAGACCGCCTTCGGCGACCTCAATCTCAAGATCAAGCGGTACGAGGAGATCGCCGAGCTGATGGCGACCGACTACTCCGACGAGCTGATGGAGGAGATGGGCACGCTCGGCGAGGAGATCGACCACGCCGGCGGCTGGGACCTGGAGGCCAAGCTCGACCAGGCGATGGACGCGCTGCGCTGCCCGCCGGGGGACTCCCCGGTGGACTTCCTGTCCGGCGGCGAGCGGCGCCGGGTCGCGCTGTGCCGGCTGCTGTTGTCCGCGCCCGACCTGCTGCTCCTGGACGAGCCGACCAACCATCTGGACGCCGAGTCGGTGCAATGGCTCGAGCAGTTCCTGAGCTCCTACGAGGGGGCGGTGCTGGCCGTCACGCACGACCGGTACTTCCTGGACAACGTCGCGCAGTGGATCGCCGAGGTGGACCGTGGCCGGCTCATCCCGTACGAGGGCAACTACTCCACCTACCTGGAGAAGAAGGGGGAGCGGCTGCAGGTGGAGGGCCGCAAGGACGCCAAGCTGGCCAAGCGGCTGAAGGAGGAGCTGGCCTGGGTGCGGTCGGGCGCGAAGGCCCGGCAGGCGAAGTCCCGCGCCCGCCTGCAGCGTTACGAGGAGATGGCCGCCGAGGCCGAACGCACCCGCAAGCTGGACTTCGAGGAGATCCAGATCCCGCCGGGGCCCCGGCTGGGCTCGATCGTGGTCGAGGTCGGCGACCTGCGGAAGGGCTTCGACGACCGAGTGCTCATCGACGGGTTGTCCTTCACCCTGCCGCGCAACGGCATCGTCGGCGTCATCGGCCCGAACGGTGTCGGCAAGACGACCCTGTTCAAGACGATCGTCGGGCTGGAGGAGCCGGATTCGGGCACCGTCCGGGTCGGCGAGACGGTGTCGCTGTCCTACGTGGACCAGGGCCGGGGCGGGCTGGACCCGAAGAAGAATGTGTGGGAGGTCGTGTCCGACGGGCTGGACCACATCAAGGTCGGGCACGTCGAGATGCCCTCGCGCGCGTACGTCTCGGCGTTCGGTTTCAAGGGTCCGGACCAGCAGAAGCCGTCCGGCGTGCTGTCCGGCGGCGAGCGCAACCGGCTGAACCTGGCGCTGACCCTCAAGGTCGGCGGCAACGTGATCCTGCTCGACGAGCCCACCAACGACCTGGACGTCGAGACCCTCGGGTCGTTGGAGAACGCGCTCGAACAGTTCCCCGGCTGCGCGGTGGTCATCTCCCACGATCGCTGGTTCCTGGACCGCACCTGCACGCACATCCTGGCGTGGGAGGGCACCGACGAGGACCCGGCCCAGTGGTTCTTCTTCGAAGGCAACTTCTCCGACTACGAGAAGAACAAGATCTCCCGGATGGGTGCCGAGGCGGCCCGCCCGCACCGGGTCACCCACCGCAAGCTCACCCGCGACTAAGGGGCGCACGGTTTCCCAGGGTCCCCTGGGAAGTTGGTGCTTCCCCCAGCCTG
>JBIOVW010000363.1:0-3539 GCA_044867945.1 Nakamurella sp.
ACGTGCACGACGAGGCCCGCGACGTCCGCCTGGAACTGGCCGGCATGCTGTCCGGGCCGCTGCGCGGCATGTTCGACACCACCGAGGCCCGCAACAAGGCCTTCGACTTCCGCGCGGCGGGCACCGTGGTGGACCTGTCCCGGATCCGCACCAACGAACGAGTGACGGTGCTGGCCATGGTGTGCGCGCAGTCGGCGATGGAGGCCGAACTGATGCACCCGGACGCCCCGCGTCGGCTGGTCGGCTACGACGAGGCGTGGATGTCGATGCGCTACCTGCCGCTGCTGCGACGCTACCAGGAGCAGTGGAAACTGTCCCGGCTGTACGGGATCGCCAACTGGATCGCCTTCCACCGGTTCACCGACCTGGACGCGATCGGCGACGCCGGCAGCGAAAGCCGCAGCCTGGCCGCCGGCCTGCTGGAGGACACCGGCATCAAGATCGCCCACCGGCAGGGCGGGTCGGTCGCGCTGCGGCTGGCCGGCGAGCTGATGAAGCTCTCCGACGTCCAGGAGGACCTGCTGCGCTACCTCATGGTCGGCGTCGCCCTGTGGAAGATCGGGGACCACACCGCCGTCGTCAAGCATCGGCTGTCGTCGGTGGAACAGCCGCTGGTGTACACGGACTCGCGGATGAAGGTGATCGCCGGCATCGACGACATCACCGACGAGGAATGGGACGACCTGCTGGAGCAGGGCCTGGCCGTGGACACCGCGTGATACGGGACCTCCTCGGCCGAGCGGCGGCGGCGAACTCGAGGACGAGCAGCCGGCAGGTCACCGCGGCCGAATCCCGCCGGGCCTGGGCGGTGAGCGCCGTGATCGGCGGCACGGCGCTGGTGCTGGCGGGGGCGTCCTGGCTGGCCGGGCACCTGGCCTACCTGGTCACCGGCCGCGGCTGGCCGAACCCGGGCTGGTTCCGCGGACTGACCGGCCTGTTCACCAACCCGGGCGACCCGACCGCATCCTGGCCGGCCACGGACGGGCGGCCGCCCGGCTGGCTGACCCTGGGGCTGACCATCGTCCTGTCGGCGCTGACCCTCGGCGGGGCCGCCGCGGCGACGGCGGCCGTCCTGCTGCGGCGGCCGCGGCACGCACCCGGGATGGCGTCGGCCCGGCAGGAGGGCCGATTGTCGGCCGAGGGCCTGCTCGCCCGGGCATCGTCGCTGCGCCCCCAGCTGGCGGCCCGCACGGCGCCCGGCGACCTGCGGCCGGAACAACTGGGTGTGCGGCTGGGGGAGTCGGTGACGACCGGAGAGGGCATCTACCGCGCGATCGAGACCTCGACGATCACCTGCGGTCTCACCGAGTCGGGCAAGACCACGTCCGTGGTGATCCCGGCCGTGCTGGACTGGGACGGGCGGCAGGTCGTGTCCAGCACGAAGACCGACGTGCTGCGCCACACCTGGCAGACCGCGGCCGACCGCGGCGGCCTGCAGGTGTTCGACCCCCTTCGGCTCTCCGGCGGCGTGTTCCCCGAGCTGCGGTGGACACCGATCCAGGGCTGCGCCGACCCGGACGTCGCGGAAGCCCGGACCAAGGTGCTCACCGCCCGCGGTGAGGGCCCGGATCCGCACGCGGATTTCGCCGCCGACGGCCGGCGGGTCGTCCGTGCCCTGCTGCACGCCGCCGGGCTGGCCGACGCCTCCATCAGGGAGCTGCTGGCCTGGGTGCAAACCCGTTGGACAAGCGCCCGGAACAGATCATCCGCACCTGCAGCCGCGGTCACCACGAGTACGCCGACGAACTCGCCTCGGTGCGGGCGACCCCGGACAGGCAGCGGGAGGGCAGCTACCTGTCGGTGCGGGCGGCCTTCGACGGCATGTCCACCCCGCAGATGCTGGCCGTCCTGGACGGCCGCCCCTCCGGCGCGTTCGACGCGGCCCGGTGGATCGCCGAGGGCAGGGACAGCCTGTACCTGCTCAGCCACCACACCATGCTGGCCGGCGCGACCAAGATCGTCACCCTCATGGTGGCCGACATTCTCGACGCAGCACGCCTTCACGCCGCCGCATCACAAGGTGGCCGGCTGGATCCGCCGCTGCCGATCGTCGCCGACGAAGCGGTGAACACCTGCCGCCTGCCCGACTGGGAAACGGTCCTCTCGGACTCCCGCGGCTGGGGGATCAGCGCCCATATGGTGATCCAGGCCCGCAGCCTGCTCCGCGGCGCTTACGGCCGCAACGTCGGCGAGGCCATCTGGTCGGCCGCCGGCATGCGGCTGATGGTCGGCGGCGGTGAGGGCGGCGCGGACAGCAAGGAGTTGGCCGAGGCCTTCAACGACATCGAGATCGCCACCGTCTCACGGGATTCGGGCGGCTCGTTGCATTCGGTGTCCAGCCGGCGGCAAGCGAACCGGACCGCGGCCGACATCCGCAACGTGCCACCCGGTCGGGGCATCGTCCTGGCCTCCCAGCTGCCACCCATCGAGGTCGAACTGACGCCGTGGTGGCAGCGCTCGGATTCCTACCTGGTCTCCCGCGCCGCCCAAACCTACGACGAGGCCCGCCACCACGGCCTCCGGCTGGCCGGGGCAAGCCATGACTGACCGCCGCCCCCCGCCGCCCGACGGTCCGGGCGACCCGAACGACGAATGGGACACCGACGGCTGGAACGATCCGCCGAGCACCCTGGAGCATCTGCCGGTCGTCGGCGACATGAACTCCAACGGCCCGTCCGATGACGAAATCCACTGGGGGAACACCCCGGAGGAGCTGCTGGCCGAGTCGATGCGGCGCCTGGACGAACTGGCCGACCACGTCCTTCAGTTGCATCGACTGGTCACCGCCGACCGCGATGACGACGCCGGGCTCGGCCCCGGCAAGCATCACCGGTTCCGGTACGAGCGGCACGACCAGAAGTTCACGGCCGCCGCTCACGCCGAACTGTCCGGCTGGGTGTCGTGGCTGGTCGGCACCTATCACCTGGACGACAAGGTGCCACCCTGCTGGGACCGGCACGACGGGCTCGCGGAGGAGTTGGCCGCACTGTACGTCGGGTGGCAGAACGTCTGGGCCGACCGCGGGCCGTACGACAGCGGCATCGTCTGGCACGACCAACTGCACCGGGCCAGCCTGCGCTGGGGTGCATGGCTGTCCGGCACCCGGTGCACGACCGACTGCGCCGCCGACCCGGGCCTCGACCAGAAGACCCACGAACTCTGGACCGACCACACCCGAGCCGCCGCCGGCGGCGCCTACCGATTGACCCGGACCCGCCGGTTCGCACCGCCGAAACCCCCACCCACCAAGAAGAAGCCGGCGCATCCCATGCCCCTGACCAAACCCGCCAGCGCCCATCCGCGCACCACCCCACCAGGAAGGACCGCACCATGAGCTGGTTCACCCGCCGGACCCGACCCCTCGACGACGGCGACGCCGACCGCTATCGCGAACTCCTCCGCGCCCGCGAGGACAACGACCGCATCCTGCGGCAGGAACGCGACCGCGACGAACAGGAGTACCGGGATGCCCGTCGCCGAGACACCGACACCCGGTACCTCTGGGTTCAGCGGCACCGCGACGACGCCGACCACCACCG
>JBIOVW010000364.1:0-2638 GCA_044867945.1 Nakamurella sp.
GCCCGACCAGGCGCTGCTGGATGCCGTCGTCCGGGACGCCGGTCTCGAGCAGGCCGGCGGTCACATCCGGGTGCCGGGCAGCCGCACCGACCTCGGCCCGGCCGAGCCGGCGTTGGTCGAAATAGAGAGCCGCCTGACGGTGCACCCGTTCGGTGCACCGGAGACGGACGAGCTGGCGGCGCTCGGCCTTGGCGTCCGGGAACTCGCGGCCGCCGAGCGGGCCGGACGGGTGCTCCGGCTGCGTGACGGCGTGGTGCTGCTGCCGTCGGCGCCGGCGCTGGCCATGCGCGAACTGGCCCGGCTGACCCAGCCCTTCACCACCAGCCAGGCGCGGCAGGCCCTTGGCACCACCCGCCGGGTGGCGATCCCGCTGTTGGAGCACCTCGACGCTCGTGGATGGACCCGCCGGCTCGACGCCGGCCACCGCGCGGTCGTGCGCGGACCCGCGCCGCCCGCGCCCTCCCCTTCGAGTTGATCATGGGGGAGGTGCCGACTGCCCGATCCGTCCGGAATGTGCCTTCGGAGCGAAAACCCCTGCCCGACCGTTGTTGCCCGACGTGATCCGGCGCAGACTGGCACCAGGTCCGTCCATCGCCGCACCGGACTCCACGTCGATGCCCGTGCATGAAAATGCGTCGACCTGCAGCCGAGGATTCCCGGACGGCCGGCTGAAGGGAAGTTGCGCATGCAGACACCCGCCCCCGTCGACTACGCCCGGGCGCACTCCGTCGATGAGGCGCTGGAGTTGCTCGAGCGATACGGGCCCGATTCCCGGCTGATCGCCGGCGGGCACAGCCTGATCCCGATGATGCGGCTGCGGATCGCCCAGCCCGAACGCGTCATCGACATCAACGACCTGCACGAGCTGGACTACATCCGCACGGTTTCGGTGGACGGCGGCAACTACCTGGCGATCGGCGCGATGACCCGGCACCGGTCGCTGCTGTCCTCGCCGGTGATCGGGGAACACTACGCGATCCTGCACGACGCGGAACGGGTGATCGCCGATCCGGTCGTTCGCAACCGCGGCACCATCGGCGGTTCGCTGTGCCAGGCCGATCCGGCCGAAGATCTCAGCGCGGTCCTGTCGGCCTTACGCGCCGACGTCATCGTCAAGTCCCGCAACGGCTCTCGCACGGTTCCGGTGCGCGAACTGGGCGACGGACCCTACCAGACCGTGCTGGACGACGCGGAGATCCTGACCGAGGTGCGCATACCGATCCGGCCCGGCGTCGGCAGCGCATACGAGAAGGTGGAGCGCCGCGCCGGGGACTGGGCGGTTGCCGCGGTCGGCGCCTACCTGGTGCTGGACGGCGACACGGTTCGGGACGTGGGCATCGGCGTGGCCGCCCTGGGCGTCGAGCATGGCTGCACCCCGGACGCCGAGGACTACCTCCGCGGCCGCGAGCTCACCGACGAGGTGCTGACGGAGGCCGGCCGACTGGCCGCCGCGGCCGCCCACCCCAGCCCCGACCAACGAGGCCCGGTCGCCTACAAGCGGCATCTGGCCGACGAGCTCACCCGCCGCGCGCTGCGCCGGGCCGCCGACCGCGCGCAGGGAAGGATCTGACATGCAAGATCATGATCAGCCCGGGCGAAGCCCGGACAGGCCCGAGCGGCGAGCTGTGCAGGTGCACGTCACCGTCAACGGCGTCGAGCACGTCGACGACGTCGAACCCCGGCTGCTGCTCGTGCACTACCTGCGGAATACGTTGGGTCTGCGCGGAACCCATTGGGGCTGCGACACCTCGCAGTGCGGCACCTGCGTCGCGTGGCTGGACGAAGAGCCGGTGAAGACGTGCACGGTCCTGGCCGTGATGGCCGACGGCCATCGGGTGCGCACGGTGGAGGGCCTGGCCAGCAACGGGAAGCTCGACCCGGTCCAAGAGGGGTTCATGGCCGAACACGGCCTGCAGTGCGGCTTCTGCACGCCGGGCATGATGATGACCGCCCGGCACCTGCTGGATCACAACCCCGATCCGGACGAGGCCACCATCCGCCAGGCCATCTCCGGACAGATCTGCCGGTGCACGGGCTACGAGAACATCGTGCGGGCAGTAAGACATGCCGCCGGGCATCCGTCTCATGAACCCTCCCACCCATCCCCGCCGTCCGGATCACCAGCCGCCGACCCGGCCACCGACGGGGACAGCACCGTCGTCGGCGAACCCAGCCAGGAGGTCCCGGCATGACGACCACCGAAGCCCCGCGCAGCCCGGCCGGCAACCCCATCGGCTTCGGCCGGATGCACCGCAAGGAGGACGCGAGATTCCTGCGCGGCCAGGGCAATTACGTCGACGACGTGCGGCTGCCCGGCATGCTCGAGTCGGCCATCCTGCGCTCCCCCTACGCCCACGCGCGGATCCGCTCCATCGACACCGGCGCCGCGGCCGCGCTGCCCGGGGTGCACGCGGTGATCACCGGCGAGACCCTGGCCGGGCTCAACCTGGCCTGGATGCCGACGCTGTCCGCCGACGTGCAGGCGGTGCTGGCCACCGACAAGGTGCGCTTCCAGCATCAGGAGGTCGCCTACGTCGTCGCCGACACCGAGTACATCGCCCGCGACGCGGTGGAACTGATCGAGGTCGACTACGAACCGCTGCCGGCGGTCGTCGACGCCAAGCGGGCACTCGACCCG